>CAJXWI010000690.1 GCA_913062735.1 uncultured Arcobacter sp. | reverse complement strand
ATCCTAATTCTTATGAAATATTGGGATGTCATTTAATAGGACCAGAAAGTTCGACACTAATGCATCAAATTTTAGCAGTAATGCATATAAATAATGATGTAAGGCATTTAAAAGATATGTTGTATATTCATCCTGCTTTAAGTGAAGCTATCTTACCAGCAGCGGTAAAAGTAATGGAAGCTGTAAATAATTATAAAGAAAAAAACTAGTTTTGTTATATGATTTTACACTATTATTATGATATTATTAACGAAAAAAGTGATGGAATGAAAAAATTATTATTAATGCTGCTTTGTTTTTCTTTTTTACAAGCAGAAAACTTTTCAGAAATGAGTACACAAGAGCTTATAGCAATAATGGGTTATGTAAAACCTGCTAAAATAAATAAGTTTAAGCGTGAACTTAAGTCTAGGCTTTCTACTATGAATGCTTCAGAAAAAAAAGAGTATTTGAAAAATGTTAAAAAGATGAAATAATGAAAAAGAAAATATTTTTATTAGAAGATGATATTACCTTGAATGAAACGATTTCAGAGTATTTAAGTGAAAATAATTATGAAGTAGTATCTTTATTTGATGGTTTTGAAGCCTACGAGCACTTGTATGAAAATGCTTATGATTTGATTTTATTAGATGTTAATGTTCCTTCCTTAAATGGTTTTGAGCTTTTGAAAAACTTACGTAATCATAACATTTTAGTACCTGCAATTTTTTTAACGTCTTTAAACTCAATGGCTGATTTTGAAAAAGGCTATGAGAGTGGCTGTGATGATTTTATACGCAAACCTTTTGAGTTAAAAGAACTTCTTTTACGTATTAAAACCATTATTAAAAATGGTTATTTTCATAATATAAACGAAAAAATAGAAATAGATAGCGGTATTTTTTATGATGTTAATAACAATACTCTGTATAAAAATAATGAAAAAATAGTCTTAAATCATAAAGAATGTTTGTTATTGAAGTTTTTTTTACAAAAACAAAACATGTTAATTTCTCATGAAGAAATACATCAAGCGCTTTGGTCATATGACGAAGTTTTTAGCGATAATTCATTGCGAACCTATATTAAGAATTTACGTAAAATATTTGGTAGAGATAGGATAATTAGTGTTAAAAAATTTGGGTATAGATTTACATCAAAGTGAAAAAAAGACTTTATACTCTTTTTTAAGCCTTTATACTTTCCTTTGTCTTGTAATTATCTCTTTTGTTTCTTTTTTATATTTTTCTTTTCAAAAAGATTTAATGCTTCAAAATAAAAGAGAAGTACTACAAGGCTATTCAAAAGATTTTATCTTACGCTTAAAAGATTTACACATTAATTTTGACAAATACAAGTATTACCCACGTGATGAAAAATTTAACTCTGCTATTTATGACAGTGAAAAAACACTTATCTTTTCAACACTAAAAGCAAAAAATATTTCATTAAATGAAGTGCTTTATACAAGCGCTTCTTATATTCATTTTATAGAAGAACCTGAGTCGTATTATTTAGGGGCTAAGTATATTATTCTTGAAATAATAGATGAAAAATCTTGGTTTTCTAGTGTAAAAAAAGAAATAGCACTTTTTGCAAGTATAAGTTTTATTTTCATGTTTTTAATGGGATTTTTTCTCTTAAGGTTATTTTTAAAACCAATGAGGGATTCTTTTTTTCTTTTGGATAATTTTATTAAAGATACGACTCATGAGTTGAATACACCCTTAATGGCAATTACTTCAAATGTAGAGATGCTTAAAAACTATAGCTTGGATGAAAAGATTCAAAAAAAAATAAACAGAATAGAAATTGCTGCTCGAACGGTTTCTAATATTTATGATGATTTAACTTATTTAACTCTAAGCAATAAAATTATCTCAAAGAATGAAAATATAAATCTAAGTGTTTTACTTCTTCAGCGCATTGAGTATTTTAAATCCTTGTCAAAAAGTAAAAAAATAGCCATGCACGTTAGTATAGAAAAAGATATATTTATTTATTGTGATTATAAGAAGATTTCTAAGGTACTTGATAATTTAATTTCTAATGCAATTAAATATAATAAAATGAAGGGTAATATAGATTTTATTTTAAAGATTATTAGCATTGCATTTAATATTAATACTTTAACAAAAAAAAAAATAATTACTAAAAAATATCCATCTATTTATATAAATTATTATATTAATTTAGAAGATGAAGATGAAATAAGATTAGCAAAATTAATAGAACTAAGTAGTATTACATAATATATTACAATTAT
>CAJXWI010000689.1 GCA_913062735.1 uncultured Arcobacter sp. | reverse complement strand
TCAGCAAAAAACATAGAGGTAGCAATGTTAATCATGCTTAAACCACCTTTGATAAATCCAACAAGCGCTGAAGCAAAAGCAATTAATCTTCTAGAAATACCTGCACTATTCATAATTGATCCAGCTAGGATAAATAGAGGAATAGCGATCAATGGAAACTTCATTGATCCGTCAAACATAACGATTGCCGTATCAATTAGAAAACTTGTTCCAGTTTTCAAAACCATTGCAATAATTGTTGTTACTGCAAGGCCAATAGCGATAGGTACATTTATAGATAAAAGAAGTAGAAGGACTGCAAACATTGTAAGAATTATCATTAAATATCTCCTGTTTGCTCGTCACCTGTATTTTGTAGAACTAAATTTTTATAATCCTCTGGAATTCTTAACGTCTCAGATAGAATAAAAAGACATGATGCAATTGGAATTACTGATTGGACAAATGGCTGAGGTACCCATTCTAATGTCACTAACGTTTCACCTGTTATTAAGGTTAAAACTAAATAACCGTAATATGCTAATAATAGCAAAAAACCGTAAACAACTAGCTTAGAAACAACAAAAAAAATTTTTCTTAATGGCAGTGGAAAAGCTTTAAAAATACTTGGTACACTTATGTGAGAACCTTTTAATGCGGCATAGGCAGAACCATAATATGTTATCCATGCAAGTTGGACAGCAGCAACTTCATCGTACCAAACTAATGCACTGCCAGCAAAACGAAAGGTAACTCCAAGTAAAACCGTTACTGCTAATGCTACCATCATTATAAACAGTATTAGTTTTAATATTTTTTCGTACGAATTAATAAAATTTTGTAATTTCATATTATATTCAGGCCCTCTGAATGAGGGCCTGATAAGATAATCTAAATTATATTACTTTGCTAAAGATGATACTTTTTTAACTAAAGCACCACCCGTAGGAACTTCTGATCCAAATTGATCGTAAATCCCTTTACTAGCTGCAATAAAAGCACCTTTGTCCGCTTCATTAACTTGGACACCAGCATCTTTAATTACTTTTAATAAAGATTTTTCAAGTTTAGCAGCTTCTTTGTACACAAATTTTTGTGTATCTTGAGCAGCTTTCTCTAAAATATCTTGAACATCTGCAGGTAGTTTGCTCCAGTGATCCTTATGAACAGTTACATAAGCAGGAGTATAAACGTGACCTGTGATTGATAAATATTTTTGAACTTCTTGAAATTTAGCACTAGCTATTTGAGCATATGGGTTTTCTTGTCCATCCATTGTACCTGTTTTCAAAGCAGTAAATACTTCAGAAAAAGACATTGGAGTTGGGTTTGCACCATATGATTGGAACATTTTAACTCTCCATTTTGATTTAGGAGTTCTTAATTTAATTCCTTTTAAATCACCTGGAGTATTAATTGGTCTAGTATTATTTGTTATATGTCTAAAACCATTTTCCCATACAGCAATAACTTTGTAACCTGTTTTATCTTCAAGGTTTTTAAACATACCTGGTAAAACATTTTTTTCTACTTTAGCCATGTGCTTTCTGTCTTTAATAATAAAAGGCATATCAAAAACACCAAACTCATCATGAATAGAAGCCATTACTGATGAAGGTAACCACATATTAACTGTACCTAATTTTAGTTTTTGCATTCCTTGTTTGTCTTTACCAAGTTGTGAAGAACCAAATACAGTTACTTTACCTTTGTCACCTAATCTCTTATTAGCAAGCTTAGCAAAATGATCAACTGAAGCTGAAAATAGAGAACCTGGTTTACCCACGTGTCCAAATTTTACTTCAACTGAGTTTGCTGCAAAACTTAAGAATAAAGATGAGAACAATACAACGATTATTTTACTTAATTTATTCATATTTATTTCCCTTAGTTATTATTTATTTAAAACAGGTTACCTAAAATATGAATATAGATCTAGTGAATAAATTAGCTTAGATCAAAAAATTTATTATACACTCCAGTTTTTAAAGTACCCTCAGTAGCCAATAAACCAACTTTTGAATTTTTTTTACAATTTAAAACACTAATAAACAGAAGTATATAAATTTTATGAAAAAAAGATAAAAACTTCAAGAAGCTACTTTAAAGGTTTCCAAACTTGGGTTCGACCCAATATAGAAAAACCTAAATAGCCTCGAACATTAAGGGTTCCATCAGCATTGAGAGAAATAGAACAGCTGTAGCGTTTTCCATTGGCAGGATCTAAAATTGTTCCATCGGTCCAGCTTTGTTTTTCTTTCTCTAGTCCTTTGA
>CAJXWI010000688.1 GCA_913062735.1 uncultured Arcobacter sp. | reverse complement strand
TTCCCCATTGTTTAATTTTTTAATACGTGTATTTATATTTCCACGTAAGTCTTTTAATTCAATGTCAGGACGTAATAACTTAAGTGCCATTCTTCTTCGTAAAGAGGTAGTCCCAATTACAGCACCTTTGGGTAAGTCATCAATACTTTTGTATTTATTACTTAATAATGCATCTCTTGGATCATATCTTTTTGAAACAGCTGCTAAGGTTAAACCTTCTTCAAATTGTGTAGGAACATCTTTTAATGAATGCACAGCTAAATGGGCATTCCCTTCTAACATAGCAACTTCGAGTTCTTTTGTAAATAAACCTTTACCACCAATTTTTGCTAATGGAACATCAAGAATTTTATCGCCTTTAGTTACAAACTCTTCTAAGGTAATTTCCATATCCGGATAATGTTTTAATAGCTCTTCTTTTATATATTCACTTTGCCATAAAGCCAATTTACTTCTTCTTGTTGCAATTACTAATTTTTTCAATTCTTTACCTTATGTTTTAGTTTTAACTGTTATTTTTCTAACATCAAAAAGCTCTTTTGCTTTATTAAGCATGGGAGAGCTCAAAATATCTTTTATTTGCAATTCTTGTTGCGCTGGACTTTGAGTAGACGTTTTATGCATATCAGCAACACATCCAGAGCCGTAGTTGTCTGGATTCTGATCCATTACTACATCTTCTACCATAGAAGCTACATTAGCTTCTAAACTTGGCTTACTAGGCTTTTTTTTTTGCTCTTCTACTTCTTCTTTTACAAATTCAATTTCAATGGTATTTCCATAAATATCATACATAAAAGATTTTAAAAGTGCAAAATGTTTAAACAATAATTTTCGTTCTTCCCCTTGTGCAAAAGAAGAAATGTATAAAATACTTTCTTCAAACTTTTTATAAATAAAGTTTTCTTCAAAAACCTCACCCAATTGAATATCTCTGTCATATACTTTGTTAATTACCAGTTCAAACTTATCTCTAAATTCGTCTTTAGGTTTTTCTTCTATATTTTCTATCGCTTTTTCTGCAACTTTTTCTTCTGTATTGTTTTCTAGGTTTTCTACTACCTTGTTTTCTAAATTACTTGATTCTACTGCTTTATTTTCACTTAAGCTATTTACTGCTTCAAGATCATTTTTACTTAAAAAATCTTCCAAGGATTTTGTTTGTTCAATAATATTATTATTTGAACTTATAATATTTTCATTTGTAGCAATAGGAGCTTCTTCTTTGATTATTTCTCTTTCACTTGCTTCAAGTGAAGCAGAAACAATAGGAACTTCTTCTCTGATTATTTCTTTTTCATTTATTTCAAGCGAAGGAGAATCAAAAGGATTTGCATAATTTACTGCCGTATTACTTGAAACAATATCTTCAATAATAGCTTCTTTTGAGTTTTGTGTTAAAGTTGAAACTTCTTTTTGTTCTGCATTAAAAGAACTAGGTATTTCATTTTTATTTTCAGTATTAATAGGACTTTGTAAATTTGCTAGGTCTTTTTGTACTTCTTGTTTTACCTCTTGTTTTGCTTCTTGTTTCTCTTGCATTACTTGATTTTGACTTTCATTTTTTACAATTGCAATATTTTGATTTTCAAGATTTTCATAGACATGCTTTTCGTCGGCCTTGGCATGAGAACTTACCATATTTGTATTGATTGCATCTTTGATAGGATGAATAATTTCTGCATTTTGTACTTTATTAATCAAATCATCAATTGATCTAATATTTGTGGCTTCTTGCATCTTTAATAAAGACAGTAAGAGAACAAAAGAAGCATCCGAATTTAAACCCAAAAGATGTTTGGCATCTGCTAAAATTCTAAAAAAACGATCAAATAATAAGATGTCAAAACGTGGATCTCTTGAAAGCATCTTGTCTTTTAAATAAATTGACATTTCATCACATACAGAACTTGCTTCGTATTCTTCTAATTTAAAGATAATTTCATTAATATCTTTTTGGTTTAATACAATATCAAAAATTTCATCCATAAAAGAAGGATCAATAAGGCCTAACATATCAACAACACTCGTTGTTGTTATTTTTCCTTTTGAAAATATAATAGCTTGGTCCAGAAGCGTTAACGTATCTCGTAAACTTCCTTGTCCAGATCTTGAAATTATTTCTAAGCACTCACTTTCAAAATCAATATTTTCTTCATTTAAAATATGAGAAAGGTGATGAATTACATCTTTATTAGAAATTTTTTTAAATCTGAAATGCTGCGTTCGTGAAAGTATAGTTGCTGGTAATTTT
>CAJXWI010000687.1 GCA_913062735.1 uncultured Arcobacter sp. | reverse complement strand
TTTGATATTCCAACAGATAGGCATGGACGAGCAATTGTTAATTTTAGAGGAAAAGAGAAAACATTTAAATATCTCTCTGCTGTTGATATTTATAATAATGATTTCAACAAGGAAGATATTGCAGGGAAAATTGTCTTAGTGGGTACGAGTGCTGCTGGTTTACTTGATTTAAGAGCTACACCTTTTGAATCGGTGTTTCCTGGGGTTGAGGTTCATGCAAATTTAATTGACAACATTTTAACAGAAGATTTTATTACCAAACCATCATGGGTTGACACCATAAATCTACTGAATATTTTACTTGTAAGTATTTTGGTAACTTTTTTTGTAACTTATACACTCTTTTGGTTTAATCCCGTTATTGGTATTTCTTTTATTTTAGGAGAAGGTTATCTCGCTTATTATTCACTTTTTACTGAAGGAATTGTTTTAAATATAATTTTTCCATTATTTACAATTTTACTTGCAGTTATTAATACTACTTTGATGGATTATTTCTTTGAAATTAAAAAAGAAGAAGCCATTAAAAGAAAATTTGCAAGTAAAGTATCAAAAGAAGTAATGGACTCACTGCTTAAAAATATTGATGAGGGTGGTTTTGATGCTATGGATAAAGAAATCACTATCATGTTTTCAGATGTACGTGGTTTTACCAATATCTCTGAAGCAATGCCAAATGCGAGAGCTTTAATTGATTTTTTAAATATGTACATGACACCAATGACCAATATCATTATTGAAGAAAAAGGTACTGTTGATAAATACATAGGAGATGCTATTATGGCTTATTGGAATGCTCCTGGAAATATTGAGAATCATCAAGATAAAGCCTTAACGGCAACCATTCGACAAATTGAGCACTTAGTACCTTTAAATAAAACATTTAAAGAACAAGGTCTTCCCTATGTTGATATTGGAATTGGTCTTAATACTGGAGTTGCTACTGTTGGTGAAATGGGTAGTGAACAAAGAAGTGATTATACTTGTATTGGAGATCCTATAAACTTAGGTGCAAGATTAGAGTCACTTTGTAAAAGTTATGGAGCAAGAATTATTATTTCAGAGTTTTTGAAAAAAGGTCTCAAAAAAACTTATCAAATGAGAAACCTAGATTTGGTTACGGTAAAAGGGCAAACACAGCCTGTTGAAATTTTTGAAGTATATAGCTTTGGAGAATTAGAAGGAAGGCTAAAAGAAGAAATTGACCTTTTTAATGAAGCAGTTGCCCTATATAGAACTTCACATTTTATAAAAGCGTTAGCCATATTTAAAGAAGTGAATACTTGGGAGGATAAAAGCAATATAAAAATATATGATACTTATATCACTCGATGTGAACATTATATAGAAGAACCACCAGAAGATTTTAATGGTGTTTTTGTGCATACTACAAAAGGCTAAGTATTTGCTATATTAAACAATTATAAAAACATTCTAGAACTTGTGATATAATAATTTCAAGTTCGTTATTTTTATATAAAGGTTTATCATGAAATATCTTATTATTATTTTATTGGCTACTTTATCCTACTCAAAAGTTTTAAAAAATCATGAAGTTGACCCCAGTAAACCCGCACTGCAAATTGTTTCTGTACAAAATAGTAATTCTTTAGATGAAATTACAAAACAGTTAAAAAATGAAAATCTCTTTATTAAGAAACTTGATAATTATTTTATTTTAATCATAGTTAACTTCGAAAATGAAGAAGAGGTGTTAACGAAGAAAAAAGAGTTAGAACATAAGTTTAAAGACTCAATTATAATGAGAAAACTCTCTAATCGTATTGTTGTTGACAAGTCTGTTGAGATAAGTAAGATTAAAACGACAAGTCCAATAAAATCCGTATTTACTCAAAAAACTAAAAGTACAAAGAAAAATCTAAAGGGAACAAGCTTTTCTAAAGAGGATGTCCTTAAGTATCAAAAAGCCGTTGCTTTTTTTAAAGCTAAAAACTATGAACAATCATATGAGTTATTTAATGAATTGTTTATAAATTATCTGGATGATGATAGCACAGTATCATCCTTAGTAAGAGAAGCAACAGACAAGGGATTGAAGGCCGAGGCAGTCAAGGCTAACGTCGCCAATCGGTCAGAAATTGCAAATCTAATAGATGTAGCCGAAAAATTTGGGGGACTGGATTATGCAGTGAGCAACGCGGCTATTTATCCAAGAACACCGCTTTTGGATATGACGGAAGAAGAATGGAAAGAGGTTTTAGACGTTAATTTGAACGGCTGTTTTTTCACTTTACAGTC
>CAJXWI010000686.1 GCA_913062735.1 uncultured Arcobacter sp. | reverse complement strand
CACGAAAAGGTTGATCAAAATGTGTTGTGGATCTGGTTCTATCAAAATCAGATAAACCAAATTTTCCACTTCCATAGACCGCGGTTGTTCGCAGAAGATAACCCACGTCATTAATCTCCTCTATGGTTGGTTGCTGACCAATGGATAAACAATTAACAATTTTCTTGAACAGACGAACACTTTTATTTCCTCGGCTTAAAACCAATTCACAAGGAGAGTTTCTGCCAGCTTCCTGAAGAGGAGTGTTTTTTTTAAGTCTATCCAGATCCTTTGCGGATATTTTTCCAATATCCATTGCGTATGTCGTATCCCATTTCTCAGCAATTACTCTGTCACTTCTTTCCTCATCAGGGATAAACTGGGAAAAACATACCACTGAATATATTTGATTGGGTGTGTTGATTTCATAAATTGCTGTGCCGTAACCATCCTTGTCTAAATCAAATTTAACTCTATCAACAACCCATTTTTCCTTTTTCATTCTTCGAAGCATACTTCTTGAAAAACTCAAGCGTGATGGGTATCGCGAACCCATACGTTCAAGTGTCATATAGCCAAAAGACTTATTAATGGTTAGTGATTTTTCTAACATTATATTAGAATGTATATAGTCAATTAATATAAAATCAGTAATATTTATTTATTTAAAAACTATGAAAAAAGAATTCTCAGATCAAATAATTATTGATGGTTTGCAGTATTGCAATTGGAATAGAGAATTATTCGAGGATGTGTGGAAAGGGGGTTTAACAGCTATACACGCCACGTTAGTGTATTGGGAAAACACCGAAGAGTCTTTTGAAAAAATTAAAGAGTGGGATTTACGATTCAAAGAAAACAAAGATATTATATGTCATGCTAAAACAACGAATGATATTCTAGAGGCAAAAAAAAATAACAAAGTTGCGATATTGTTTGGTTTTCAAAATTCCGCTCCTATTGCTAATGATATCTATCTGGTTGAAAGTTTTTTCAAAAAAGGTTTGCGATTTATGCAGCTTACCTACAATAATCAAACTCCGCTCGCGGGCGGTTGTTTTGAGCCCAAGGATTCTGGTGTAAGTCGTTTTGGCAAAGCTGTTATAGATGAAATGAATAGACTAGGCATGATTGTAGATTTAAGTCATGCAGGAAAGCAAACTTGTCTTGATGCTATTGAAGTCTCAAATAAACCTGTGGCAATTTCTCATGCTAACCCAAATTTCTTTCATAAATCTAAAAGAAACATTGATACTGATATTTTACAAAAACTTGTTAAAAAAAATGGTTTTATTGGGTTAAGTTTATATCCTTACCATCTTAAAAATTTAGGTGATTGTACCATAGAAGATTTTTGTGAAATGATTAAGGAGCTTGTAAACCTAATTGGTGAAGACAATATTGGAATAGGGTCTGATCTTTGTTTAAATTGGTCAGATGATGTAGTTATGTGGATGAGAAATGGAAAGTGGACCAAAAATATCGACTATGGAGAATCTAAAGATAAAAATCCAAAATGGCCTAAGTTACCAAGTTGGTATAAACAACCAAGTGACTTAAATAATTTTTTTTATTTAATGTGTGAAAATAATATTCCAGAAAAAGTTTCAATAAAAATAATTGGTCAGAATTGGTTTAACTTCATGAAAAATCAATTTTAGTTTCTACGACTAATAAAAGAAGCTGATAGCAAACTTATAATTACAATCGAAGCACCAATCATTTGATAAGTTTCTAAATTTTCTTTTAATAAAAAAACAGCTCCAAGAACACCGACCACTGGTTCTAAATACAAAAATAAAGCGGTATATGATTGTCCAATCTTTGGGATAGCAATTAATTGTGATAAAAGTGCAAAGCTATAACATACCGAAGGAATTAAAATTAAAAGATAAATATTGATATCAAAATTAAAATTTAAAGAAAAAAATATTTTTAATATTACAAAGAAGAAAAAAGTATTAAAAACATTTATAAAGATATTAATTGGTATTGGTGAAATACCTTTAATAGACATTTTTTGATTTACTATAATCATACTAGTTGATCCCAGTGATGCAAGAAAAGCTAAAAGAATACCTACTATATTTATGACTTTAAAAGATGGTCCTATAACTAAAATAATTCCTAAAAATGTAACAAAAAAGAGAATCTTTACAGTTAATGAAATTTTTTCTTTATCGACAATAATAGAAAATAAAAGAACATATATTGGATAGAGGCAAAAAATAAGAATTGTTAAACTAACTTCAATAAATATCACTGAAGTCAATAATCCAAG
>CAJXWI010000685.1 GCA_913062735.1 uncultured Arcobacter sp. | reverse complement strand
TTTTTATGTTCGGAGTGGCCTCCATTTGAATATATGGGAAAAAATCAAAAACCAATAGGTTATTCTGTGGAAGTACTACAAGAGATGTCTAAAATACTCAATATAAAATCAGAAATTAAAATCTATCCTTGGGCAAGAGCTTATTCACTTGCATTAAATACAAAAGATGTAGCTGTATTTACAATGGCTAGAACAAAAGTTAGAGAAGAACTTTTTAAATGGGTGGGACCAATTGCCAATAGAGAAATTTATTTGTGGAAGCTCAAAGAAAAAGAATATATCAAAGTCAAAAGTATTGATGACGTTAAGAACTATCTAGTTGCTACAGTAAGAGGTGAAGCAGGAGAAAAACAACTACAAAACTTGGGATTTACAAAAGGAAAAAATATTTTCCCTTTTGTAAATGTAGCGAAGAACTACCAAATGTTATATGCCAAAAGAGTAGATTTTATTTATGGTCTTGAATTTACCACACTCTTTGGATTAAAAAGATTGGGTTACGATACAGATAAAATTGAAAAGACAGTACTACTAAGTAAAGGACTTAAGTATTATTATGGATTCAATCTAAATACATCAGATGAAGTCATCAATCAATATCAAAAAGCATTAGATACAATCAAAGGAAATGGTACATTTAATAAAATAGTTGAAAAGTACAAAAATATAAAACCTAAACTCTAAGTCTCTTTATTTACAATGTATCAAAATTTTAAAATAATCAAAAATACGCATCAGTAATTGTATTTTTAAAGTAGATAGTGAACTACATATAAATAATGCCAATAAACATCCTTACGAGCTCCTTAAAACAAAAGGAAAGAAAAACAATATAAGAGCTTAGATATGTTGATAGAATTGATTAGAGAGCACTATAGAAGAGATGATGTATTTTCTGATAAATAGCATTTGGAGTTTTATGAGCAGTTTAAAGGAAAGAAATTAGAACTTACATAAAATAACTCACCAAGAACACACTTCTTTAGATAATAATTTACAATTACAAAAAATTATAAAACATAAGAAGAATAATGAATACTTTATCGATAATACTTATTTATATAGCTAATAGAGGTACTCAAGCTTTAACCCTGATGGTTTTTATTGGAATTTTCATTCCTTCCATTGGCGGTCTACTAAAACCTTTTATCACTGAATCTATTTTTTTGCTTTTATGTATTTCATTTCTACGAATTGATGTTAATTCATTTAAAAGTCACATTAAAAATCCTAAAGTTATTATTTTAACGACAATTTGGTCAGCAATTATTATTCCTTTACTCTTAGCATTAACTTGCATGGCATTTAACCTACAGGACTTAATTCCAGACTTGTTTCTAGCACTTATGTTACAAGCAGTTGCTTCTCCAATGATGGCTACACCTGCTTTAGCAGCACTCATGGGACTAGATTCAACCTTAGTACTTATTACCATGATAACAAGTACCACCCTTATTCCCTTTACAGTACCAATTTTTGCATATTTTTTTATTGAAACGGCAATTAGTATTTCGCCATTACTTCTTGGAGTTAAATTATTTGTCATTCTTGTGGGTTCATCTCTTATTGGGTTGAGTTTACAAAAAATCATTGGAAAAGAAAAAATACTTCAAAATAAAGAAAATATTGATGGCATTAATTTATTGGTTTTATTTGTTTTTGTAACAGGAATAATGAGTGGGCTTAGTGAATACTTTTTTGAATCACCTATATTTTCATTGGTTTTACTATTATTGGCTTTTGTAGTTTTTTTCACTCTATTTTTTCTTACAATTCTACTATTTAATAAAACAGGAAAAATAAGTGCTTATTCTTTAGGATTTATGGTTGCACAAAGAAATATGGGGTTAATGATAGCTGCATTAGGAGAAGCCCTACCCAGTTTAACATTGGTTTATTTCGCTATTTCACAATTTCCGATTTATCTATCTCCTCAAATACTCCACCCTTTCATACAAAAAGTACTCAAAAAAATTAACAAATAAAGTAAAATTACTTTCTAGTAAAATAAGTTCATATAAGCTTTATAAAGTATAAAGCTTATATTTCAAGTTAGAGGATTAAAGATTTGAAGAAGTATACTTCTGTACATAAGCAAATTTTTAATTCTATACCGCAGGAAAATAAGTTTTAGAGCTTATAAAGCAGTGCTATTTCGTCACAAACTGGAAAATGCTTACAACGTATACAATCCGCCCAAATCTTATGCTCTGGCAAACTCTCTTTTGATATCTCTACAAAATTTAAGTCTTCAAAAAACTT
>CAJXWI010000684.1 GCA_913062735.1 uncultured Arcobacter sp. | reverse complement strand
TCGCATTAGCACTTAAAAAAGAGGGGCTTATAGATAAAGTTATTGTTTCTACTGATTGTGAAGAGATTTCAAAAGTATCACAAGAATATGGTGTAGAAGTTCCTTTCTTACGACCAGAAGAGATTGCTGGAGATAAAGCAAAATCAGTTGATTTTGTTTTACACTCAATAAAGCTTTATGAAGATATTGATGAAAAATTTGATGCAGTTATCGTTCTTCAACCCACATCTCCTTTAAAAACCTTGGAGGATCTAAAAAATGCAATAACTTTATTTAATCAAAATAGCAGTGATAGTCTTATTTCAACATATAAAGAAGAGACCATAAATGATCTTATTATGTATCATAAAGATAACGATAAAGCTATACCTCTTGATCTGGATCACAATAAAGGTGTAAGACGACAAGATCATGGAGTGGTTTATATAAGAAATGGTGCTATTTATATTACTAGAGTTGATTACTTGAAAAAAGAGAAAAGAATTATATCTGATATACCACTTATGTATGAGATGAATAAAAATAGATCTATTAATATTGATACCTACGAAGATTTGGAATATGTTAAGAATCTGATATGCAAATAGGTATTTTAGAGAGTATAGATTTTTCTAAAGATGCTATACATGAACTCGAAAATATTGGTAAGGTCTCATATTTACAAAGTGAAAATTTGTATGATTTTATTCAAAATAAAAATATTCTTTTTATTCGATTAAAATATAATATTGACAAAATTTTTTTTGATTATGCTTCAAAACTTAAAATCATTTGCACTCCAACTACAGGTCTGAATCATTTAGATATTGAAGAGTGTAAAAAAAGAGATATAAAAGTAATCTCTTTAAAAGGAGAATACGCTTTTTTATCTACTATTAGAGCACCCCCTGAGCATACATTTGGATTGGCTTTATCATTGCTAAGAAACTATAAAAATTCTTTTTTGTCTTCATCTAATAGCACTTGGAACAGGGAAATCTACAAGGGATTTGAATTATTTAATAATAAAATAGGGATTATAGGTTATGGCAGAGTAGGAAAAATATTGGCTAAATATTTTGAAGCATTTGATGCCAAGGTTTATTATTATGACATAAAACCAGTAGATGAAACAGTTTTAAAAAATGTAGAAAAAATGGCTTCGATTGAAGAGGTGATAGAGAATACTAATATTCTATTTTTGACAGCTTCCTATGAAAAAGAGACTTTTGAGTTTTTTGATAAAAAATATTTAGATTTATTGAAATGTAAATATTTTATCAATACTTCCAGAGGAGAATTGGTTGATGAGAGTTATTTAATAAAAAAAATAGCAGAAAATCATTTTGCAGGAGTAGCCCTTGATGTTATTCAAAATGAACAAAATGAAAATAATTTGAATAAATTAATTGAATTAACAAAAGGGAGGAATCTTATAATTACTACCCATATAGCAGGAGCAACATATAATTCCATGTATAGAACAGAAGAGTTTATAGTGAGTAAATTATTAAAAGTAGGAGCTAAATAGATGAATGTAATTTTTGTAACAATGGGTTCAATGTATACCCCTTATTTTGATACTTATCTTAATATGAAAAATAAGGTTAATGAGGTAGGTTTCTATGTATCTGACAAGTTTTATTTTGAAAAGAATTTTCAATCAGATGACAAAATAAAATACTTAAAAGAGTGGGAGTTAACAGAAACATTAAATAAAGTTTCTTTGGATAAAGCACTAATTGAAGAGTTTGAAAAAAGATATTTTAAAGATGAATCAATCTGGAATGCTCCAAATAATGATCGTAGATTTTTTTTAGGTAAATATACTAAATATACACAAGACTACAGTCCCAATTATGAATATGAAAACTTATTAAAACTATTTCAAATTTTTACAAAAAATATTGAAGCTTTTATAGAAGCGGTAAACCCTGACATAATAGTGGGGATTACTCCATCAACTATGGGCGACTATCTATTTTATAGAATTGCAAAAGCAAAGGGAATTAACTATAGAACTTTAAAAACGGTAAAAGTAGGTAATTATCAAACATTTACTGAAACAATCAGTGAAGAACATGAGCATATTAAAGAGACATTTGAAAATTATATGTCAGATAATATCATAGAAAAAGATATTGAAGAAAAAACAGAAGATTTTTTAGATAAGTTTGAGAGTGGACAGACTGCTTATGAGGGAAATGTATCAATACCTAAAAGCTATAAAGTATTTACTTTAACCTATCTTAAAAATTATTTTAAGTATGTAGCAAAGGATTTGTTAAC
>CAJXWI010000683.1 GCA_913062735.1 uncultured Arcobacter sp. | reverse complement strand
GGATTAAGATCATCTATGGGATACCTAGGAAGCGCTACAATTGAAATATTCCAAGAAACAGCAGAGTTTGTTGAGATTACGAGTGCAGGGCTTAAAGAGTCTCATGTGCATGATGTGACCATAACGAACGAAGCTCCAAACTACCACGTTTAAAAGTGATGTTTTAAACATCATCTTTTAAACCTATTCTGCGTTGAAGATAGTTTTTTTATTCTCACGTACTACGTGTACGCTCCGAGAAAAAATCTATCTTCGCCTTGACTAACTTCAAAATCTAATATTTATAACATCACTTCCCGCATAATTTTCTAAATAAATTTATCAAATTAAATAAATGTGACAATATAATTACAATGTTTAGATATACTTATTTATATTACTAAGAAGGAAAATTATAGTGAATTCTAATAAAGTAAAATTTAGTGTTGTTAAAAATAAAAACAATTGGGAAGTGAAATTTGATATAAAGGATAACTCACTATTGGGGAAAAGTGCTTGGTTTGATATTGAATTAGCTTTGGATATTAGTGATAAATTATTGGATAAGAAAAAATCAGTATATAGAAAAAAAATAACTTTTTTTGAAGATAAAATGGTCTTGCTAATTCCCATTTCTGAAGTGAAAGTTTATCCATATAAAGGTGAATTTATCTCCACCTCAGTCAGTTTTAATTTAGATATTATTCAATCAAATATATTATTGAACTCCAAAATAACCTCTCAACCTTTAAAAAAATTAAAAAACTCAGCGGATAAAGAAAAAAAAGCAGAACAAATACTTGAACCAAATGATGTGTTTAATCTTAGTACAAATTTAAAAACCATTATTGGTTCTCATCGAACTCTTGCATTTATTTATATTATAATTGGTGCTATCCTGCTTACAGTATTTGGAGTAATAGGAATATATGATCAATCTATTCAACCATCTCAAAACGTTATACTATTTCCACAAGGACATTCAAATGGGAAAGGAGCTATTTTAAATCATCCTTTAATAAAAGCCATATGTTTAAACTTTTTCATATTTCTTTTATTTTGGTATTTGATGAAGAAGGAATTGAGGACTTATATTTCTAAGCCAAAAGTTAATTGGCCAGAAGAAGTAAATCAGCAAACTGTATTATCTGTTAATAAGTTAATCGATGGATTAATAACATCTAATCTTGAAAACTTAGTTGTAAAAATTGTTGCAGGAAATTATGAAAAATATTCTTACTTTGATGTGATGGCTAACCAACAAAAAATTACAGTTCACCCCAAAAAAGCGATAGTGTTGTATGAGAAGCGAATACCTAAGGTTAATAAAGGAGATAATCTTTCCATTTATTTTGATAATGAAGAATTTCAATTGAAAAAAATATTTGATACTTTGCTCCCCACAGTAAAACATGATAGTGATAATGGGTTGTTTCTTCACTGGGAAGTGCAGATTTTACATAAAGATTTAATTGATCATGAAATAGTTGGATGTACCAGTAGTTTTAATTTGTCTGATTTTTCTAAGGTTTATTAATAAAGAAATAAAGCTCCTTTCCTCTTTATTTATTTTGAGTGTTTTAAGTAATATTGGTCTATGATTCTTACTAATAAATAGTTATAAGTTATTGGAGATAATATGAGAAATTACTTAGCCCCTTTATTTCTGGGTTGTTTTTTGACATTTTGCCTATTACTGCAAACAAACACCACTTCCTCTAGGAGATCAAATGGAAATCAATAGAATAAAGAGCGTCACCATGGGAGTACCCGTTTCTGATTTAAAAAAAGCAACTGACTGGTATCGTGAACTTCTTGGTAATCTAGAAGTTATAAACCCCGCTCCTGACGTTTCAGAATTAAGTCTCACTGAAACATTTTGGTTGCAATTATTTCAAGTCGAAAATAGTGTTTCAAATCCAACAATTTTACGATTTGAGTCTAATGACATTATGTCAAGTCATGAGTTGGCTCTTAAGCATGGGGTTCATGTCGGAGAGGTAGAAACAGTACCTGAATTTGTAAAGTATTTTGATTTTCAGGACCCTTTTGGAAATTCACTGTCATTCTATGAGTTACTCTCAGAATAAGGGAATTAAACCCCAGGGGTTGAATCTCCACTCTAGATATTAAAGAGTAATAATAAAGGGGACAGAAACATGCTCCCCTGTTTACTTATCTGATTTAGTGACAATAAGGACAATCATAATCTGCATTTTCAGGTTTTTCGGGATGGGTTTTCTTATCTATTATCTTTATATCAAAAGTATGATAATTTTTACACTCTTT
>CAJXWI010000682.1 GCA_913062735.1 uncultured Arcobacter sp. | reverse complement strand
TTAGACTGTTGAAAGTAACTTTTCATCAAAAACTTATATAAAGGTATCATATGCCATTAATGACAAATGAATTAGCAGATAGAATCCCAGAGTTATATAAACAAAAAAATAAAGGCGATGATGCAATAGTTTATGCAAAGCTATTTTTACCAAATTCATGGGAATGGTATATAACAGAATATGACCATGACGATTTATGCTTTGGACTTATAGCTGGACTTGACATAAAGTTTGGATACTTTAGTATTAAAGAGTTGGAAGGCTTTAATATTGACATAAAAAGAGATGAGAATTTTAAGCTAACAACAGTAAGAGAAATAAAAAACCACTCATACTAAATATCAATAAATATATCTTTATGTTTTATTTCTGCTAGTAGTGTTGTGACTTTTTTACTTATTTATTTTTTAGTTAATGGTTTAGACCACGACACGGTAGCCACTTTTCCTCCGTTACCTTTTGACATATCTTTTCTATCAATCATTTGTGCGTCAAACTCAAAGAAATGGTTTATTTTTACAATAATTAGCTTATTGAAATTACCTTGTCTTTTTACTTCAACTTTTTTTTCTTTTTTTTCAGGAGAAATAGTTTTTATCTCAACAAAATCATTTCCTATTTTTCCATCAGAACCTTGAGTATTTGGCCTATGTCTTTCTATTCCAAAAGTAATTTCTGCAAATATTTCACCAAGTTCACCAAATATAGGTAAATGTCTTCCTGTAATATTATGGTACATTTCAGCATTATCAACTAAATCTTCAAAAAGTTGTAGTAATTGCAAATCTCCATGAGGATAATATTCTCTTAATTCATGAGCATGAATTTGTCCATTAATGGTATCCCAAGTTATCCACTCTCCATCATCCCAAATTCCATCAACCATTTTATTTATCCTTTATTATGAACAACTATTATAGATAAATACTGTTTAAAAAATTGTCAGTCGCTTTGCAACCTTATAATTTGTTATGCGGCAAAACTTTTTATATCTTTTAAAATTGGGAAACACTCACTTTTTTAATTTAAAACACATCATTTAATATATTGTATGTGGCTAATAAAGCAGGTGATAGTTTAGTGTCCAAAATAAGTCTAATCCTAATAAGTACATGAAACTTATTATAATCATGAATATAGATTAACCGTCTAAGCAAGTCAAATTTATAACTCTAGAGGAACAATTAAACTTATCAATATAATTGTGAGAATAACTTCCTATCTTTATCTAAAGATACAATAGCAATCTAAAAGATTTACTCACAATTTAATGATTTAACATAAAGTATTTGGTTATGTATTGCAAATGATTTTACTTTTTATGCTTGCTAGTGGGGAAATAATATATTTGGATTGATATGTATGGATTGAGTTTTCCAATATCTATACGTAGAAGTGTCTCTAGATCCCTTATTATATAGATATTATTTATTTAATAAAGAAGAAAAGATAAATAGTTAGAGTTGTAGGAATTAGATGAGCATAAAATAAAGTTTCAAGAAAGGGACTTTATTTCAGAATTACTCTAATACAGACAAGAATATGTTCATTTTAAAAGTAATATCATTTTGCAGAAGGATATAACCTTTAAATTATTTATTTTCTCCTCAATTTAATTTGAAAGGATTTCTAATTTTTAAAGGTAATATCATTTGTCAAAAAGATATTACCTTTAAATATAAATGATTTGTTTAAAGTTTAAGAACCTTCTAGTGTAAAAGTCACTTTGTATTTTTCAATTATACGATGTAATTCATCAACATTTAGATGTCCATATTCCTTTGAAATTCGTTTTTGTTTCATTGGAACATATTCAATACTATCCAGCTCTCCAAAACAAATTTTGTATTTTCTAATTCGTCCTCTTATTATTTTTAGATTTAAATCAATTTGTTTTTCTATGCTTTCAGCAGCTATCTTCGTACTTGGTTTTTTAAATCTTTTCATTTGAGCTTCTTTAAATGCTAATAATATACAGATATATCCAATTTCATTAATGTCATCTTGGCAATTTGGATCTAATTCGTTGCTATAAGCATTATAGACATTTATTTTCTTATCCATAATATTTCCTTATTTTTAAATTTATTTTTGGTCCATTTCACAAGAAGTAAACCAAGAACTGATAATAGATGGGTTAATCAACCCAATCTATTACATTATGTTCGTTCATACTTTTAACAGTTTTACAAAGTTCTGAAAGACTCATCATCTTAGTGTGCTCAATAAATTTAATTTTTTTACTTGTAACTTGAATGTACTTATTATGTC
>CAJXWI010000681.1 GCA_913062735.1 uncultured Arcobacter sp. | reverse complement strand
AATCATGTTTGTATGGCAATCTTAATCCTCTCTAATGAATAAGCTCGATTATATCTAAGTTCAAGTTTGTTTAAACTCTTTACTATATTTACTTTTTCTCATGTATAACCCTTATTCATTTATTTTAACTCAGAATTGTTTAATTTCTGTGTCCTAAATAAGTTACCACGCCAACATGCTTATTTATAATCTAGTGAAGTAATATAAAGTGCCACAACCAATGCAGTTTAGAGTTACTACCCATTTTCAGTATTTTAACTATGGTTTAGTTAGAATAAATAAAATATAGTAAAGGATACTTTGAATGCCAAATAGAGGCCATAAGCTTGAATTAAAATCAATAAAACTTATATTAGAATATGAAGTTTTTTATATTCCATCTTATCAAAGAGGATATAGATGGGATAGTAGACAAGTAGAAGATTTACTACAGGATATAACAGAATTTTCAGATAAGAAAAAAAATGATAGTGAATTTTATTGTTTACAGCCAATTGTAGTACTACCTGAAGAAGTTGAAACTAAAAAAAGATATAGAGTAATTGATGGGCAACAGAGATTAACTACTATATATATTATATTAAAGTATTTGAAAAATAGTAGTGAAAAACTTAAAGATATACTAAACAATGAAAGCTATAATGATATTCGAGAATTTATAAATTTGGAAGATTTTGATGTACCTAATTTATATAGCATAGAATATCAAACAAGAGAAGAAAATGAAAAGAATAGTCTATCTTTTTTGTCTAATAGTTTAGATAAGGATTTTAATAACGAATTAGATTACACAAACCCAGATTTTTATTATATGAGTAATGCTTATATAACAATATCAAACTGGTTTACGGGTGAAAATAAAGCAAAATTCTTAAATAGCCTTTTATATGATACTAAAGTCATTTGGTATGATGTATCAACAAATAGCAATGATGATACATTAAAATATGAAATTGATATATTTACAAGATTAAATATTGGTAAAATTTCACTTACGAATGCTGAATTAATAAAAGCTATGCTTTTAATTCCAATTGAAAACTACAAGCAAAAAATTGAATTTTCAACTATTTGGGATAATATAGAAGTGACTTTACAAAATAATGAATTTTGGTTTTTTTTAACAAATGATAATAAGAGTGAGACTGCAATAGATTTGGTGTTTAATATTTTAGCTAGAAATTATAATGATTTATTACTAGGTAATGAAAAAATAAAAATAATTGATGATAAGTTTTCATTTTATGTTTTTGATAAAGTTTTAAAAGGAAAACATAAATCTGAGTCTACTATTTGGAATGAAGCAAAAGAATATTTTCGATACTTAGTTGATTGGTTTAATCATAAAGAGATATATCATAAAGTTGGGTACATAATAAATAATAAAGAGAAAAATTTAGTAAGTTTAATAAAAATTTATAAAAATAAAACTAAGTTTGCATTTATAGAAGAATTAAATAAAATGATAAGCCTTGGAAAAATAAATTTATATACTTTAGAATATAAAAATAAAGCAAAAATAACAAAAGTTTTACTACTTTTTAATATAGAAACTATTTTAAATATTAAATCCTCAAATATGAAGTTTCAATTTGATAAATACAAGAATGGAAGTTGGGATATTGAACATATATCTTCACAAACAGATAATACTAATAAAGAAAAATGGATTAAAACTGTTTTAAAATATACAAGAGGGATAAAGAAACCTAATCAAAGTAGAATAAAATTTTTAGTAGATAATTTTGATATTTATTTTGAAAAAACAAAAGAACGATTAGACATCAAAGATATACAAGATGAAAGTAAAGATAATATAGGAAATCTAACCTTACTAGATAGTAAAACTAATCGTAGTTATGGAAATGCATTTTTCCCAGTTAAAAGAGCAATAATTATTGCAAATGACAGTAATGGAACTTTTATACCAATATCAACAAAAAATATATTTTTAAAGCAATATAGTAAAAAGGTATCGGACATGATGAATTGGAATGATGATGATATAAAAAATTATAGAGATAATATATATAAACTATTAAAAAAGTATGGAGTGAAAAATGAGCAAGTTACAGAATAAACAATATACTTTTTGGGAACTTTTAAACCAATGTGGAATAAAAATACCAATAATACAAAGAGATTATGCACAGGGAAGAGATGTAGATAAAATCAAGAATATACGAGATGTATTTTTAACTAACTTATTTGATGTTTTAAAAAATAGTAGTAAGCCTATAGATTTAGATTTTGTTTATGGTACACAAAAAGATA
>CAJXWI010000680.1 GCA_913062735.1 uncultured Arcobacter sp. | reverse complement strand
AACCAAGGTAGAGTTATTAAAAATAAGGATGAAATATTTAAAAATCTTTTTCAAGAAGACAGTGCTCACTTGGGATTGGGTATTGGTTTGGATATAGTTGCACAAGTATGTAAAAAGAATAATATTGAAATTAAGGTAAAATCTATTAATAACTTTACAAAATTTAGTTTCACTTATAAAGAAGAAAAATGAAAATTTTATTACTTGAAGATGACTTTTTATTAAAAAAACATATTGAAAAGTATTTTGTGTTAAAAGGGCATGAAATAATTGCTTTTGATGATGGTTTACATATGCTTGATAATGTTAATCTCTATGACTTTGACTTCTTTATTTTTGATATTAACGTACCAAATATTGATGGTTTTGAAGTATTAGAATTTTTAAGAGAAAAAAAGATTGATTTCCCCGTCATTATGATAAGTGCAATGGTGGACATATCCAATGTTAAAAAAGCCTATGCTCTTGGTTGCAGTGATTATTTAAAAAAACCCTTTGAACTTGCAGAATTAGAATTAAGAATGGATGCGATTATGAAAAGCTTCCATTTTAAAGAATATATCGAATTTAAAAATGGATATAAATACGATTTAATTGAAAAACAGTTATTCAAAGAAAAAGAAGCCATCGTTTTATCAAAAAAACAAAATGAAATTTTGTATTTATTAATTAAAAATATAGGCAGAGTATTGTCTTTTGATACCATTGCTGATTTCATTTATGAAGATGCTTTTAAAGACATGCATACTATTTCTAGTCACATAAGAGATATAAGAAAACATATCGATTTTGAATTAATCAAAAATGTCCGTGGTGTTGGATATATAATAAAAAAGTAGGTAAGAAGATGAAACAATTATTCACAATTTTGCTTGTAGATGATATAGAACAAAATTTAGATGCACTATCACTTATGATCTTAGATGAATTTAATGTCAAGATTGAAGTTTCTAAAAGTGCACAAGAAGCTATTGATATACTCATGAAAAAAGATATCCATTTAATTTTAACAGATATTCAAATGCCAGACATTGATGGTTTTGAATTTGCTGAATATTTAAAAGGCATTGAGCGAATAAAAGATATTCCAGTAATTTTCATTACGGGAATTTATGACAAAGAAGAATACCAACAAAAAGGTTATGATTTAGGAGCCATTGAGTATATTACTAAACCAATTAACAATACATTATTCACTTCAAAATTAAGGGTCTACATCAAACTTTTTGAAGATAAACTAATGCAGGAAAACGAATTAAGCAAGAAAAATGAAATTATTATATATCAATCTAAAATGGCTGCTATGGGTGAAATGATAAATGTAATATCTCAACAATTAAAACAACCACTAAATAACCTATCCCTTTATTGTCAGGATATTAAAAGTTCTTTTGAATTTAATGAAATCAATGAAGAATTTGTAAAAGATTTTGATGATAATACAAAAAAACAAATTCAATTTTTAAGCCAAATTATTGATGATTTTAGAAGTTTCCTAAGTCCAAATAAATTAAAAAAAGACTTTAATATTGAGACTTCTCTTAATAAAATACTTAGTTTAATGAAAAAACAATTGGATGAAAATAAAATAAAGATTCAAATGAACATTCAAGAAAAACATCTTTATGGTACAGAATCGGAGTTTGAACAAGTCTTAATAAATCTTATATCAAATGCGCAAGATGCTCTCGTTGAAAACAAGACAATAAATAAAGAAATAACAATAAAAAGTTTAAAAAAGAATGAGGGCATCGAATTCTATATTGAAGATAATGCAGGAGGAATTCCCAAGAGTTTAAAGGATAAAATATTTGATCCATATTTCACTACAAAAGACAAGGGTACGGGAGTTGGTCTTTATATGGCAAGACTTGTTATTGAAGCTAGTTTTGGCTCTCACTTGAATGTAGAGAATGGACAAAATGGTGCAAGATTTATTATTCATTTTCCAAAAGAGAATAAAGAAGTCATTCAAAAATAAAAAGAGCCAATGACCTCATCATCTTTTATAAGAAAAAATCAAATACCTGCAGTAAAATTTAAGAGCACTTAAAAAGTAAGCTTTGTGCTTTTGCCCTGCTGTAAATTTACTCATTCCATACAGGCATCTTTTTATACTTATTTATTTCTATATTATATTTTCATTTTAAAATCTTCATAAACTTTTATTAATAACTCTATGGTTTCTTATTGTTTCATAATTATTTTTTCTATATTTAGTATATCTACTAAGAGTTTTTTTGATGTTTTTAAATCTTTTCGATTTGTATTTCACAT
>CAJXWI010000679.1 GCA_913062735.1 uncultured Arcobacter sp. | reverse complement strand
TTTATACTCTTTATATAAAGGAAGTGTTTTAAAAAAATCTAAATGTTTTTTTATGACTGTTAAATTTTCTTCTGTTAAATCCTCAAGAGAGTTAATATTATAACTTTGTAAAGTCTTTTGTCCTCCCAGTGATTTATACCAAGTTGAATCTTCATGATAATTATTTTGATTACTTACAATGGAATCTAAAGTCTTTATAAATTCAGCTTCATGATTTCCTAGTACACAATCATAATTATTTATCATCACAAAATCTACAACTTCTTTTGAATATAAACCTCTGTCAATTAAGTCACCAACAAAACAAATTTTTGATTCACTAGGAAGTTTTTTTATTAATGCTTTCAAAGTTTTGATGCAACCATGTACATCTGAAATAATATATAGATTGTTTTTCATTTTTTATAATAACTTATTGTACATTCAAAATCAAGGGAAAGAAAGAATATTTATTACTTATGTTAGAAAGTGATTTTTAAAGGTATTTGTTGTTTTATATTCTGAAAAATGATTTGGATGAAACTATGTTTGCTGCGTAATCTGTTATTCCTTCTGTATTGGCACTAAATTTTGTTAAGTAATTGAGATAACGCTGTAGCGATAAGTACCAATTCTGACATTCTCGATAAATCATGTGTATTGCCATTTACTTCTGTGTCATACACTCAAGATATATATCAAAATAAGTTGTTATACTCAATTATTTTATCATTTATTCTTTTATAATTTTCGACTTTTTTAATAGCTCCAGGTGTCCCATCGTTGTAATCTTTTGTATCAATGTTGAAACCACTTGTCATTAGATGGCATATGGATTGCACTTTCGTTTTTTGTGGGATACCACCTTTTTCACATTTCCCATTTAGATAATCTTCTCTAATAAATCTATAGAAAGCATCTTGAAATTTTTCCTTCTTTTCATCCTTATCTTTATTAGTTAGACCAATTCTTGTAGAATGAAACACTTTATGGGTAGAGATATCTTCTTTTTCTTTCGGCACTATTGGGAATTTATTTTTATCGAAGTACTCTTGAACTGAATCATATTTAGACAATAAGGTATCACCAATATTTTTTAATATATGTTTTTTCAATCTAATTTGTCCAGTAATAAATAACTCTTTACTTTTAATACCGCGAATTAAAATTCCACCATAAAAATCCCCATTACCAAATGTTAAATCAAATCCACCTCTTCCTTTTGTGTGAACATAAAGAGTTCTAAATTTTTTCTGTTGCTCCTTCCCATGTAAATAAGTATCATAATGTTCGTGACTCTGATAGTAGTATTCTATCTCAGTTAACTCATAATGTATATCGTCTATAACTAGTACATATTCATTCATTAATTGTCTTGAAAAAGCTAAAAAATGACGTTCTATTTCTGTAATATCATTTCCTAGTTCTATAAGTTTTTTTTGAAATATTTTAAAGTGGTCCATGCGTATATGCCTTAAATTGAGTGTTTTTTTTGTAGTAAATTTAGTTAAATCAAGTTAGTTTATAAATCACTATATTTCCATTTCAAACTGAGGACTTGCGAACTCTTCTATTATTTCCATTGAACAGTTAAAGATTTCTCGAATTTTTTTCTTGGAATATTCAAAGTCTGCAAGTTCATTAATTTTCCCTATTAAACATTCAATAGTATCACAACCATTCACTATATCTTTTCTTACTCCTAAGTATATTGCAAAAGCTTTAAATGAATCAGTTAGTTTTGAATCCTCTTGCTTTATATTAATTTGTTTTTTTAGGGCACTTAATTGCGTATGTAGATTAATTTTATCTTCATCTAAAATTGTAGTGTCGTTAATTATTGTTTCTAAGTCGCCTACGATTTATTCAAGTATCTCTATGGGTTCTTGCATGATAATCCAATATTTTATTTTTAGAATATTAAGTTGAAACTAAAAAAAGATTAAATTTTACACAGAATCTCCAAATTTAAAAAGAATTGTTAAAGTCCAATGTAGTCCAGTGTTGTATGACAGAGAAAGATTAATAATTTTATGTTAATTATTAATTCTAAATTAATCAAGGAGACAATTATGTCAATACTAGAAGAAGTAAAAGAGAAGAGTGTCACGAAATATTTGAAAGTGAAGGGATCTGTTACTGAGAACTTTGAAAAGCAGTTAGATGTAGTGTGTAAGCACCATGGGATTAATCAGGAAGAGTATATTGGAAAGATTATTATGAATAGCGAGATAGAAAAAGAATATAAAAAAATCTCACCTTCCAACAATAATCAAAGCTAATTTGTATGACAAAAGGATAG
>CAJXWI010000678.1 GCA_913062735.1 uncultured Arcobacter sp. | reverse complement strand
TTAGATAAAGACGCATAAATGCAGTATATAAAACAATAGTGTTAAAAGGGTTTGGAAAGAAGAAAACCCTGTACTTTTTTGAATAAAAAGCATATGTTTCTGGCATTTGAAAAGAAAACATATGCTAATTTCAACAAAAGAAAGATAAGTTCCTTTTTATTTAATTTCTAAGTTCAGGGGTTTTTCTAGCAAAGATGAAATAAATCCATTGATTGTTTCTCTGCCTCCTCCTAAATTGTTATATACACCAACTACTCTTGGGGTAATAATGGTATTTTCTTGATATATTTTAGCTTTGATTGCACCAAGAGACATAATCGCATTTTGAATAGTAGATGGATTTAATTCACTGGGCATAGGAATTATAGTAGATACATTTTCTCCACTTATTCCTAGTGTCTGAACAACCAATGTTCCTGAAATCTTTTTGCTTTGCGCGGCAACTCCTAGTGCAAATAAATTTCCTAAATCAACTGAACCCTCATTGACTGTAACATTGGCCGTTAATCTTAGTCCCACCCCTAAATAAGTAGGAACAATAACATCTGCTCCTTCTCCTGTCATTAAACTGGCTTTTGTCATTTGTGTATTTTTATCTTGCGTTAATTTCACACCAAAAGATTCAGTATTGAATTTTATATAATCCAGTATTACAACATAACTGTTTCCTTTGTATCCGGCTTTTGCTAAACCAAAAGTGAGCCCGCCATTTCCTTTAACTTCTCCAATAGCAAGTCTCATAGTCTCATCAGGAAGAGAGTCTAAAATCCTTTTATTGCTTAAAGCTCCAGCGTATTTCATATTTACAGGCAAAGGATCAATAGGCTGGTATCCATAGGATGCAGCATTTTTAGGATCTCCTGCTGTATCTGGTACCCGCCAATTGGAACAACCCAAAAGTAATACAACTAAAGACAATGCAAATAATACTTGTGTTTTCATATATTCTCCTTTATTTATTTGTACATTAATTATACGTTTAAAATATATTAATAGTAATAAAATAATCCATTTAGTTTTTATTTTAAGCTGAGGTATAGAAAAACAGTTTGAAACTATATGTTTACTCAACACTTAAGTTTTAGAATCATTTTATTGCTTTGTTAAAATAATGCAGTATTGAATTTTAGGAAGAAAAGTAAGTGATAGGATTTATGTATCTAAAAGAAAATATCGTATTAACAAAAGAATACAGACTAAAAATATAATGATTATTCGAAAATAGTTACTTTTATTAATCGCGTAAATAAAACTTACTTAAAATAAATTTTTTCTTTATTCTAAAATTAAAAATAATCTTTGAACGCCTAAAACTCGACTATTATACTAGTGTATTCCATGTAAAAAAAATTTTGAAAATTTATTATTTTTTTGTATTTTTTAATTACATCCTTATGTTTATTTCAATATTATGCGAAATAATAAAGGTAGGTAATGATTAGCATAAAAAATTTGAATAAATATTATGATACGACACACGTTTTGAATAATATTAATATTGAAATAAATAAAGGTGAAATTTTTGCAATTGTAGGACATAGTGGAGCAGGAAAATCGACACTTTTACGATGTATAAATGGTCTGGAATCTTATGCAAATGGCTCTTTAAAAGTCAAAAACAAAGAAGTTTCAAATCTAAAAAAAGATGAACTTAGAAATTTTAGAAAAAATGTAGGAATGATTTTTCAACACTTCTCACTACTTTCAAGAAAAACAGTTTTTGAAAATATTACAAATTATGTAAATAGATTTTTAGAGTTTTAGTTTCTCATTAATTAAGTTATAAATTTTTGTTGTTAATTCTTCTACAGAAAGTTCTTCGGTATTATCAATTGGGTTTAATATCTCAATAGTTATTTCACCACTTCTCAACCAAACCTCTCCTTTCCTCATAAGATTATGTGCATTATGAGTAACTACCGGAACAATGGGTAGATGAAAATCTTTTGATATATAAGCAGCTCCTTTCTTAAAGGGGAGAAGATCTTTTTGGTTACTTCTTTTTCCTTCAGGGAAAATCATGATAGAGTTCTTGTTTTTAATTCCTTTTGATATAGAGTCATTAATTTTTTCGAAATTTGCGCTGGCATTTTTTCTATCTATTCGGGGTAGTCCTAAAACTTTTAATACTCTTCCAAACACTGGTATCCTAAATAGCTCAGTTTTTGTAAGAAACCTTATTGATACAGGTAAAGCGGTTATATGTGTAAAAATATCTAAAGTAGAGGGATGATTTGAAACTACAACATAACTTTTATTTAAATCTATTTTTTCAGCACCCTTAACAATAAGTT
>CAJXWI010000677.1 GCA_913062735.1 uncultured Arcobacter sp. | reverse complement strand
TTGGAATGATGTTTGCAATGTTTGGATACATTTGGTTTATGATGACACCCGTACAAGATATTTTGTCCATGCAATACTCCTATGCAACTGCCAAAGCAGCTTTAAATAGAATCAATAAAATACTTGAATTAAAATTGGAAGAAAATGGAACTTTAAAACTCAACTCAAATGTCATAGGTGTTGATATTAAAATAGAAAATCTCTATTTTTCTTATATTAAAGACAAACCTCTTTTAAGAAATATTTCTTTAGATATAAAAGCCAAAGAAAAAGTAGCCCTAATAGGTGCTAGTGGAAGTGGGAAAACAACACTCGCTCAAATAATATCGGGCTTTTATGTAAAAAAATCTGGGGGAATTCATTATAATGATATTAGTATAGACCTAATTGATAAACAAAGTTTGAGAAACTCGATTTTTCTGGTACTTCAGATGCCTATTTTATTTAACAATACTCTAAGATTTAACATTACCATGGGAAATGAGAATATAGATGACGAAGAAATATTTAGAGCTCTAAATATTGCGCAACTTGAGGATATGATTTCCAACACAATCGATGGATTAGATACTATTGTAGGGAAACATGGAATGAGACTCTCAGGAGGTCAAAGGCAGCGACTCTCAGTAGCTAGAATGATCATATCAAATCCCTCTATAGTAATCTTTGATGAATCGACATCAGCACTTGATGTACATACGGAGATTAATCTTTTTAACGCCCTTAAACCCATCTTAGAAAACAAGACAGTAATTACCATCGCACATCGATTAAGTACGGTAAAAAATGCCCATAAAATTTTTGTTTTGGATGATGGGAAGTTGGTACAAAGTGGTACCCATAATGAATTAGAATTCGAAGAGGGTCATTATCAAGATTTTTTAAAAAATCAATTGGTTTGACTAATTTAATATTAGTCTGACTAATCTAGTATTAGTCTAACTAATCCAGTTTTGACATCTCTTTTATTTTTTCTAATTTTTCTATAATAGTTTTTATCATAGAAGAGGGTGCATAAGATAACAACTCAATGAGTTTTTGTCTGTCTTTATCTTCTTTTACTGAATAATTCATTGAAGGTTCTTTCACATAAGAAGTATCTGTTTTGCTCAATTTATATTTTGTTAATGAAGTATCATCAAAAAGTACCTGTTCTTTGATATTTAATGATTCTGCAATATAAGGAATAAGTTCAATTTTAAGATTTGAGGTACCATTCAAATAGCCATAAATTGCTTTTTCAGTTGGTACTTCTCCAGTACTTTTTAATTTGGGCTCAATGGAGCGTAATTTCTTTGCAAAATCCCGCTTGGAAATAGTTCTACTTAAAAGTATTTGATTTATTTTTTCATAAACTTCCATTTAACTCCTTAAAAATATAATTATAATAAAATATATTCTTTGTTTTATGGAACTTTAATTCTTTATAATGTAGAATTAAATTAATAATTTCCTACGTTATTGAAACAAAGGTGTCCCATGCAAAATTTTGATTCTATACTCAACATAATCTCCTTCAATAAGTATAATCATTACAGAACATATATCATTGATGATGATATTTTAATATTAGAAAAATCACGACACTTTAGTTCTTCTGTTTATAAAATTAGAGAGCTAGTATCCATCAGTTTTTTGGCTCATGAGTTTGAATATTCATGTATATTACTTGAAAATGAAAATATTCAAATCAAAAAAGAAAACATTTCATTATAGTTGTAGGGAATTATATTTTGATAATATATAAAAGAAGACTTAACTTCTTTTATAATTAAGAGATCAGATCTATAACTTTTTCGAGAGGTCTACCCAATACTGCTTTGTCATCTTTAATAACCACAGGACGTTGAATAAGGATTGGATTGTCATGCATAACATTTATCAATTCATCTTCACTCATAGATTCATTGCTTAAATTCAATTCACTGAATAGGATTTCAGTATCTCTCATTAAAGCTCGGGCGTTCATTCCTGACATATTTAAAACATCTTTGATTTCTTTTCTACTTGGAGTATTTTCCAAATAGGAAATAACTTCGATATCAAAACTCTTATTTTCCAATAACTCCAAAACTACCCTTGATTTTGTACATTTCTCATTATGCCAAATTTTTATTTTTTGCATTGATTTCCTTATTTATAAGCTCTTACAACTGTTCCTCTATAATGATGGGAATTCACATCATAAGATACAGGAGTAACGTTTGCTTTTCGTCCTAATATTTTTTTAACTTCCCAAATGGTTTCATTCACTCTTAACTTATCCAATCCAACTGCAACCAAATGTTTTAAAGT
>CAJXWI010000676.1 GCA_913062735.1 uncultured Arcobacter sp. | reverse complement strand
TTGATGTTAAACAAGATATGTCAATTATAAAAGAAGAAATTTTTGGACCAGTACTTCCAATTGTTACATTTGAAACTTTTGATGAAGCAATTGCGTTAGCTAATGATAGTGAGTTTGGTTTAACTTCATCTATATATACTCAAAATCTTGATGTAGCGATGAGAGCGTGTAAGGAAATCAAAGCGGGAGAAACATATATCAATCGTGAAAACTTTGAAGCAATGCAAGGCTTTCATTCAGGATGTAAAAAGTCTGGTATAGGTGGAGCTGATGGGAAACATGGATTAGAAGAATTTCTAGAAACTAAAGTTGTTTATTTACAATACGATACAAATAAACAATAAAGAAATATAATGAATCTCTAAAATCAAACCAGTAAATGTTAGTTTATTATTTCAATATTGTTAAAATTGAAATAGAAAAAAATGAGTGGAAAAAGAAAAAGTTATAATGCAGATTTTAAAGCAATATTGGTTTTAGATGGGGAGAAGACAATAAATGAAATTACGAGTATATATGGAGTTCAGCCACTAAGCTTAAAAAACTGGAAGAAGCAGTTCTTGAGAACATGAGTCTTTTCTTTGATAAAAGTACCATTGTTAAAGAATAGAAAGATGAAATCGATAATTTTCAAAAATCAAATGATGATTTAGACAGAAAAGTTGGTGTTGAGAAGTATTTCGTGAGGGAAAGCTTGTAAGCTTTACATCATCTAAAGAGAGAAAACTCTAGTTGATGTTAAGCTTAATATGTCACTAATAAACAATATCAATTACTGTATGTAGGTAAGTCAAGTTTATATTACAATCCTATGAAACCATTTAATTGAAAAAAACAATCAAGTATGGAGTACTGATATAACTTAGATCAAACTCGAAAAGGCTTTGTGTATCTTGCATCAATAATTGATTGAAACTCTAAAGAAATACTCACCTGAAAACTCTCATACACAATGGATATATCATTAGTAACAATCGTGTTAAACGAAGAACTGTCTCTTTATCCTAAGTCAGAAATATTTAAATGAGTATAAAAATATAAAATCACTCAAAAAAGCGATATAAAATATATGAGTGATTACAATAGAAAAAGATTACATTCAGCCATTGGATATAAAACTCCAAATGAAGTTTATTATCAAGCTATCAATAATTTAGATGTAAAGGAAAAAACTACTTTCTGAAGTATCGTAAATAGGTGAAATAACTCATTAAATCACTTAATCAAGCAAATATTAATTATACAAATTATCACTTAGTTTTTATCCTTAATCTAAGAATTAATTAATTAATTTATTTTAAGGATTCATCTGATTTTTGATAATACTTGAACATATTCAATTGTTTTGTTTTTAAAAACAAGTACACTCAAAAGAACCGCCGCTAGCACTAATAGTATAATGATCAAAAAGTGTTTTAACTCTTATACCATCTTAAATTCTATATAAAGAAATATTAGGAGGAAGAATTGTATTCATATTTTTCTCCCTCTTTTTTTTGTCTTGCAATAAAAGTACAGCATATTAAAATCCCTCCAAAAATAGAAATAATTACAAAGGAATAATGCAAGGTACTTATGTCAACCAAGATTCCACTGATTGACATTATTATTGTTGCAGTTAATGCATTAAAAAAATTCTGGAAAGACAATACTGTAGTTCTACTTTTGTTAGAAATAGGTATTTCAGTATTTACTACAAAAGCTGAATAACTTGAATAATATCCTCTAATTATTTGATGAATTAAAAAGGCAATAGTTATATATACATATGAATTAAAGTTAAATAGCATAAGTCCCGATAAAAAGAATAACACTATTGTCAAATATATCAGAAAATTATTTTTCAATATACTCTCTGCAATTTTGGAAAAAAAATAAGAACTTATAGCTGCAATTATGTTGAAAAAAAATAACAAATATCCAAAAAACATTAAATTTATATTAACAGAATCAAATATAGGTTGATAAAAGTTAAAGCCAACTCTTAATATAGAAAAACTAATTGAAGAAAAGAATATAATAAAAACTATGTTTTTATTAGTTATAGAAGAATTGTGGAGTCATATTAACTTTTAGGAATATGACTTTACGAAGTGGAGTAAACGGGTTAGTGCCATGATTAGGCTTGATTATGTTGATGTCTAGGTTGTAACCGATATTTTAAAACCATCATAAATTCCAACTGTCTAACAGTTTAGTGATAGGTAGCAGCTTTTTTTGTTATTAAAAACACGCATTTATTAAAAAAGTCATTTTTAATTGTAATATGTATACAAAATAATTATCAAAGGATAT
>CAJXWI010000675.1 GCA_913062735.1 uncultured Arcobacter sp. | reverse complement strand
TTAGTTCTAAACCAAAAGCAGCATTGTCAATAATATTCATATGAGGCATTAAAGCAAAAGATTGAAATACCATGGATATTTTTTTTCTTCTAATATCTATAAGTTCTTTATCACTTAAATTAGTAATATCTATATCATCAATAAGAATTTGTCCAGAAGTAGGTTCAATTAAACGGTTTAATAATCGAACAAGCGTTGATTTTCCAGAACCAGAAAGTCCCATGATTACAAAAATCTCACCTTCAAGGACTTCAAAACTAGCATCTTGTACCCCAATGGTCATTGATGTTTCTTTAAAAATTTGATCTTTTGATAGACCTTTTTCTAACATCTCTAAAGCTTTTTTTGGATGTTCTCCAAATACCTTAAAAACATTCTTAACAGTAAGTTTTTTCTTCAAAATATTAATTTTGCGCTCCACATAGTACGTATTTTAACCTTTATTATTGCGAATAGGGGATTAAAAGTATATTAAGTTTACATAAAAAGTGATTTTTATTCCCGCAGACTTGATATATATTTACATAGATGATGTAAAAATACTTAAGTAAGAAGGAAAAAAATATCTTTTTCTTCTTGCTTTATATGCTGTACTAAAAAAGAAGTGTTTAGTAAATAAGTAGGAATTATTTTTTTAAAATGTCTTTTTTTTCCAATTTATTTATTTTCATTTTATATATAATTCCTAAAAAAAGGATATAAATGTCAAATAAAACACTTGTAATTATGGCGCACCCAAATATTGATACTTCTATTTTTAATAAATATATAAAAGAGGATTTACAAAAAGAAGAGAATATCGTTTACAAAGATTTAAGTTCTTTATATGAAGATTTCAAATTAGATGTAAAAAAAGAACAAGAAGAATTATTGAGTGCATCAAAGATTGTTTTTCAATTTCCTCTGCAGTGGTATTCAAGTCCTGCTATTTTAAAACAGTATGTGGATTTAGTATTTGATTATGATTTTGCATACACAGTTGAAAATGGTTTTTTTGAAGCGTTGAAGCTAAAAGGGAAAGAATTTCAATTATTAGTAACTGTTGGTTCAAAAGAAGAATCTTTTACAGGAGAGGAAAGACTTTCTGTTAAAGAATGCCTCTCTTCCTATTCGTATACTGCTAAGATGTTAGGAATGAAAGAACTTGAAGCGTGTTTTATTTATGGAACAGTGTATGAAAAATTCGCGCTAAAAGAATTTAATGAAATCAGTAAAAAATTAAAAGAATATATATTATAATACTTCAAAGATAATACAAAATAAGGTCAAAATGAATTATTATAACAGTGACTTAGCTGACATAGGATTCCAGCTGTTTACACCATGTAAAGAGTTAGAACCCTATATTTATAACTATTGGATAGTAAGAAAACAGCATTTAAACAAAACTATGTCAAATAAAATATTAAGCGATGGTAACTCAGGAATCGTAATAAACTTTTGTTCTTCTTATAATACGAAAATCAATCAAAAGAACTTTTTTTCTTCAAAAAATTTTACCTATTGTGGACCCAGTAAATATCCTTTATTTATAGAATTTGAAAATAACATTGATGCTATTGGCATAAGATTTAAAGCAGGTGGTGCGTATAGATTTTTTGACCATGATATTTCTATTTATAAAGATATTGTATTTGAAATGCAAAACAGTGCTTTGTTTAAATTAGATGATTTATATGAAAAACTTACACAAACATCAGATATAAAAAATAAATTTTCCTTAATAGAGCATTTTTTGATAGATAAAATTAGCGCTTCAAATAAACAAAACTCTCTTTGGATTTTTGATTTTATTAATGAAATTTTAGAAAAAAAAGGAGATGTAAATCTTGAAAAGCTTTGTATTACATTTAATATAAATCCCAGACTATGTGCCAGACGTTTTAATCAAGAAGTAGGAATAAGTGCAAAACTTTTTGCAAGAATAATACGAATAGTAAATACAAAAGAAACCTTGAATAAATTAAATATTGATTCTTTAACCAATGTTGCTTATGATAATGGATTTTTTGATCAAGCTCATTTCTCAAATGAATTCAAAGCTTTTATGGATGAAAGCCCAAAAGATTATTTTACAAAAAAATATAATATGGCAAAACAATTAAACTTCAAAAAGTTTTCTAAATAAATGTCTTTTTTTTCCAATTAATATATTTTTTCTTATTGTATTATTCTTAAATTTTCTTAAGGATATAGAATGAATACAAGTAAGTTTGATGAAAAAAGATATATAATTCTTTTTGTTCGTATGGCTATTGGAATAGCTTTTTTATCTGCCGTTTTTGATAGAGTTGGAT
>CAJXWI010000674.1 GCA_913062735.1 uncultured Arcobacter sp. | reverse complement strand
CCAACAAAACAAAAGAAGGTAAAGAAAATTCACAAGAAATGTACGATGAATATCAAGAATTAAGCCAAAATATTAATCAAACAATCTCCTTAATTAAAACAGTAGAAACATCCTCAAAAGAGCAAGAAATCGGTATTCAACAAATTAATGATGCAATTTCACAAATTGATCGATTTACACAAGAAAATGCACATACAGCAGATAAAGTAAAACATATTTCCACTCAAAGTAATAATATTTCCAAACAAGTAGTATCTTCTATTCGAGTTGCTAAATTTCATGGTAAGGATGAAATTACTATTCGGGACAAAAAATCGCATAAGTTAAATTATGGTGGAGATGAAAGAAGGAATGATTTTTAAGTACTAAAGCACTTCTTCTTTTAAGAATATATTGGCATAATTAATATATAAATTAAAAGGAAAGTTATGAATATTAAAATATATTACTGTGGCGAGTGAAACTATTTACCCGAAGCTTCTAGGTTAGAAGAGGAATTAAAAGGTAATTTTAGTGATGTCTTTGTTGAATTAATTGAAGGAAAAGGTGGTACTTTTTTGGTTATTGTAAATGATGCAGTCATTTTTGATAAATTGGCACTTCCCAAGAATAAAGCAGAATTTCCAAAAAATGAAGAAATAAGTAATATAATTTACGAACTTAAGAAATCAAATAAGAATTAAAAGGCTTTACTTATGAATAAATTATTAAGAGCTTTAAGCTTCTGCATGCTTCTTAGCTTCTTAGCTTATCTTATTCTTCATTGTTCGCAAAAGAAACTATTCGTTTAACCAATGGTGAATGGTTGCCTTATATGTCTGCTACATTAAAACATAAAGGAGTGGCTTCAAGAATAGTTACAGAAGCTTTTGCAATAGAAGGTATTGATGTTGAATATACTTTCTTTCCTTGGAAACGTGCTTATTCCTTGGTAAATAATGGTGAGTTCGATGGCTCACTTGCATGGGCAAAGAAAAAAGTGCGAGAAAAAGAAGTTCTTTATTCAAAAGAAGGTGTTATTCTTGGCAAAACAATGTTTTTTTATAAAAATGATTTAGAACTTTCTTGGCAAGTTAAGAAGCAAAACTATGAAGACTTAAAAGGTTTTACTATTGGAACACTTATTGGTTATAAATACCTTGATGTTTTTGATACTGCAGTTAAAAACAAGATAGTGAATGAACAAAAGGTAAGCACTTTAGAAATTAATTTTAAAAAACTTTTAAACAATAGAATTGATTTACTAATTTCTAGTAAGGATGTTGCTTATAATGTATTAAATCAATCCTTTAGTAAAAAAGAGATATCAAGCTTAAGTGCAGTTGAATACAATCCTGATATGACGGTGTACTATCTCATACTTTCTAAAAAACACAAAAAAAATGAGCGTTTGATGAAACTATTTAATTCAGGTTTAGAAAAATTAAAAAAGAGTGGAAAGTATGATCAGTATTACAAAGAATCCAGAGCAGGGGAATATATAAACTAAAACAGTTTATATATTCTTTTTTATTTATTGGATAAATTCTTTTTGCTTCGTATAAAGTAGGTCGTATAATATATTTCTCTTAAAAATACTAAGAGTGAAAAAATCAAACACAGCATTGCCAAAATAAATAAAATACTCAATACATTGGAGCTGTGAAAAGAAAATACCGATGATAAAAACATAGTAACAATAACCAAAGCCACTAATAATCCTGTAATGGCACAAAAGAAAATTGCTAGGTTTGTATTCTTCATTCTCATGGTTAAAAATGTATGTCTTTTTCTTAACCGAGCTTCGCTAAAAGGAGATGTTCCCGCTTCTTGTTCTTCTTCTAGTTTATCTACCTTATCAATAATACGTGTTAATCGTCCTGTAAAAACATTTAATAAACCAGCAACCGCTGCTATTAAAAAAACAGGAGCAACTGAGAGCTTTATAAGTTCCGCTACTGAATTCACCATATTTGTATCTAAAGGAGTTAACATAAAATGCCTTTTTTAGGTATTCTACCCAAATATCATTTAATGAAAAGTTAACATTTATACAGAGTTTTATTTAAGAAGTGTGCAATTTTTTACAAGACAATTTTTTTTTAAGAGAATATACTCTCACATAAGCTTTTTAGCTTAAAACTAAGGTTCAATAAAACAATACTTCTTAATACGTTCTTATTGTTTTATTGATCAAGGATTCTTTATGAGCTTTATTTTTTTATTTGCATGGTTTGCCGTTATGTTTCCTTTGGTTTTCTCCCCAGGTCCAGCAAACATTGCCTTTGCAGCTTCAGGTGCTAGTTTTGGAATTAAACGCTC
>CAJXWI010000673.1 GCA_913062735.1 uncultured Arcobacter sp. | reverse complement strand
GGGAATATCGCCATGGGGTACGATATGGACCGTGATGATGTTTGCTGGACACACTTAAAAGCCATTTCAAAACACTCCGGTTTTACTCTAATTTCAGCAATAGATCCAGACCCTAACCAAAGAGATAGATTTGAAGCTCATGCCAAAATATCGGCATACTCCACTTTGCAAGAATTCTTAGCCGTGGCACACCCAGAAATAGACTTAGTGGTTATTGCTACGCCTACTAGGCACCATTTAGATGACTACCGTCAAATAAAGAAGATTAAACCTAGTCTCGTTTTAATGGAAAAACCACTTGTGAACTCTATCGATCAATTCAGTGAGTTAAAGACGGAGTTGGCGAATGGCCCCAGTATAATTGTGAATTTGTTTAGGCTTTACCAACGCTCGTTAAATGAAAAACTAAGTGAATTAAATCGCTCTGGGTATTGTCGAGTACATATACGTTACAGTGGCTCGTTAGTACATAACGGTATTCACTTTATCTCTCTATTGGAAACTCATTTTGGAGAATGCCTTTCATATGAAAAAATAATGGTTAATGATGAAGCGTGTTTTTTAATGCAATATAAAAATGCAAATGCCTTTTTTCAAAAGGCCTATCCAGATTTAGATGATAATAGCATGACCGTTCAGTCGTCACTGGGTACCTATTATTACCTAAACGGGGGGCGAATTACTTTTTTATTGATAAAAATAAAAGGAGATTCATACAAAATATATTCAGGAAGATTTTTCTTTAAACTTTCCAAAAACTTTTTATCCGTGATATTATGTTGAATAAATTGAGGATTAAAAAATTGAGTACAAGTTGGTTTTTTCAGGTAATAAGATATAGCTAAATATTCTGTAAAATTTTGAACACACTTATCTCTTATTGTTAGATCTCTATAATAATTTTTAAAATTATTATTTATCAAATTTTTGATGCAAAATTGATTGATACTGCCGGACACCCTTACTATTTGGGCTATATATCAAATTTAAATTTTGAATATGAAAAAAATAAACCAATATTAAAAAATATTAATTTTAGAATAAAAAAAGGTTCAATGATAGCTTTTATTGGAGAAAGTGGAAGTGGAAAATCAACATTAGTAGATATAATAATAGGTCTTTATAAAACTAAAACAGGAGATATCTCATCTGATTCAGTAATTATTAATGATACAAATATAAAATCCTGGCGAAGTAAAGTAGGTTATATACCACAAAGTGTATATTTATTTGATGGTACAGTCGGAAAAAACGTTGCGTTTGGGTCAGTCTATGATAAACAGAAAATAGATAATGTTTTGAAAAAAGCAAAAATTTATGACTTCTTACAAACCAAGAATGGTCAAAATACCTTTGTAGGTGAAGGTGGAATAATGTTAAGTGGCGGACAAAAACAGAGAATTGCTATTGCAAGAGCATTATATCTAGAACCAGAAATACTTGTTTTAGATGAAGCAACTTCTGCTCTTGATAATGATACCGAGAAAGAAATTATGAATGAAATTTATGATATTGCTGTAAATAAAACTCTAATAATAATTGCACATAGATTAAGTACACTTGAAAGATGTGAAATTATTTATGAATTAAAAAATGGTAAAATAATTAATGAATAAAATCACTTTTGATAGGATATTAAATAATGAATGAAGTACTAAAACTTATTGGTAGAAATAAAGAATTGTTTTTAGAAGATATAGAAAAAGAAAATATAAAATTGAAAGAAATAGTTAGTAACTCAAAATTTTTGGTAATAGGTGGTGCAGGTTCAATTGGACAAGCTGTAGTTAAAGAAATATTTAAAAGAAACCCTGAAAAACTTCATGTTGTTGATATTAGTGAAAATAATATGGTTGAATTGGTTCGTGATATTAGAAGTAGGTTTGGATATATAGATGGTGATTTTCAAACATTTGCTTTAGACATTGGGAGTATAGCGTACGACGCATTTATTAAAAATGATGGAGATTATGATTATGTTTTAAATTTATCGGCACTAAAACATGTTCGAAGTGAAAAAGATCCTTATACTCTCATGCGAATGATTGATGTTAATATCTTAAATACAGATAAAACTCTTCAGCAATCAATTGACAAAGGTGTGAAAAAATACTTCTGTGTATCAACTGATAAAGCTGCAAATCCTGTAAATATGATGGGAGCAAGTAAAAAGATCATGGAAATGTTTTTGATGAGGAAATCCTTGGAGATTGAAATATCAACTGCAAGGTTTGCAAATGTTGCCTTTAGTGATGGTAGTTTACTACATGGTTTTAATCAACGAATTCAAAAATATCAACC
>CAJXWI010000672.1 GCA_913062735.1 uncultured Arcobacter sp. | reverse complement strand
AATCTGAAGTAGGAACGTGTGTATGAGTCCCAACAACAATAGTGGCTTTACCATCAAACAAATATCCCATAGCCATTTTTTCGCTAGTAATTTCTCCGTGTAAATCAACAATTATAAAGTCTACATCTCTTTTTAACTTTACCATTTGAATAAATTTTTTTGCTGTTTCAAAAACATCTTCGCATTTTTTCATGAAAATGTTTCCCATTAAATTTATTACTGCAACTTTCTTTTAATCCTTTAAAGTATTTATTTGGATATATGAAGAAATTATATTTTAGTTTATCTTGTAGATTCTCTATAGCATTATTTAGTTTACCAAATGTTAAGTATTCAGGGTCAATAACTGTTTTAGAAGTGCTATCTTTAAATTTATATTGTCGAATTGTTTCTTCATTAATATCTAAAATATCATCAATACCATCATTAATCATATCTTCTAAATAATGTTTATTATAGTTATTTGAATATTCTAGATCTACTAATTTATTTAGTTTTTTTTTAAATTCTGGAAATGGAAGTTCACTAATACCAATGAACTCTTTTTCTAAATCTTTAGTAATCATAGGAGGTTTGTCTTCATTGTTATCATCTTCCATCACTAAATTTAGCGTGCCACATTGTATATTATTATCAATTGGTTTAAATAAAATATCATTCTCATACTCTAGGTATGGATATTTATCAATAAGGCTTTCACTATAGTTTAATTTATTTATAATATCAATTACACCTTTATTTCTTATAGCCATTTCCAACATTATACATGGATAAAAGTCATAAATCTTTATTTCTTCAATTCCTTGTTTTCTTGTATTTCCTGTATATTTTGAATTATCTCTTTTGATTAAACTATTATGTTCTAAATCTCTAAGTTCATCCATAACATTTTTGAAGCTAATATAATTATTTTCTTGAGACATTTTCATTACCATATACTCCTACTAATATATTTATTTTAAGCTATTTATCAATGATTCCAATATTTAGATATATATAAGTGCAAAATCAACATTAGTCGTTAAATCAGCCTAAACCTTACCTAAGTCCTCTTTTCTCTTGGATCTGAACCGTCGTGATATTGATCACCTTTCCCTTCAACCACAAGAATCTTACCTGTATTAAGTCTAATTATAAAGTCTGGATAAAACTTATCTGTAGAAGTTTGAAGCCAAAAAGAATATTATGCATTACGTTAATATTTCTAATCCAGCAATCAACTTCTTCTAAAGTTTCAAATTGATTTATCCATGTTAATTTACCTTCTTTAATTTTGATAAAAGTTTATATGTTTTTTCTAGTTCATCTTCATTAAAAAAAGCAGGATTATCTAATGAAAGATCAAAAAACAATACATTTAAAACCAATTTATTTGATTCCTCTTTCTGATATAAATATCTTAAGTTTAAATATTTATTATCATATGGATAAATTAAATATAGTTTTTTACAATCAGTATATTTGGTACCATAAGCATAGAGTTGATACATATCACTTTGAGATATATCTTTCTCTTCCTTTATGATTTTCCATTTTGTATCTGCAATAAGTTGTTCATCTTCATTAACAACAATATCCGGTTTAAGTGCAAATTTATTAGGCTCTTCTACAAGATATTTTCCTTTATCCTGCAAACTTACATTTAAACCTTTTTTCTTTAAATAATGTCCAACAAATGACTCAAACAACAAGTTCATATCAAAAAGAAGTGCAAAAGCTATATCTTTTCCTTTATATGGACTAAATGAATTTTCAAGCAAAAAAGTTCTACACCATAAAAGTATTTGTTCATAATCTTTCATTTGCCTATTTAGTTTTACTTTTGAAAAATCATTTTTGATATTGAGAGATAAATTTATTTCATCAAATACCTTTGAAACTCTTACTACAGTTGCTGTAAGTGGAGACGATCATGTAATGAAGTCACCTATGCAGTGGTCACATGCAGGTTATAGTGTCGGTGGTGGAAAATTATTTGGTAAAAGCAGTAAAGCATTTGGTCATACTGGATGGGGCGGTTCTATGGCATTTGGGGATCCTGAAAATGGAATTAGCTGCGCATACACAATGAATTTATTAACTGGATCCATGCTCGGTGATCAAAGAGCACTTAAATTAGTTGAAACAATATATGATGCCCTATGAAACTAAGTTTTAGATCAAAATTGTTTTACGGTGGTGGTGATTTTGCCATTAATATAATGTGGCAACTGACTGTCTTCTACTTACTATTTTTTTATACAGATATTTTTAGATTATCGCCTGCAAGCGCTGGCTTAGTTTTCTTTTTAGCGAAAAGCTGGGAC
>CAJXWI010000671.1 GCA_913062735.1 uncultured Arcobacter sp. | reverse complement strand
CTTTTCTTTGAGCGGTGAAGCTATTCCTACAGGAATATACGCTTCCTTTTTATTCTGGAAAGTTTATTGAGATGTATCTTTTCTTCCCGCTGGGAAACTATGCCTTAAGGCATATACGTTTCCCTTTAATTGAGAAAAAGTGATGTTAATCACTTTTTCTCAATTAAACATTAAACCTAAAATGCATTACATCGCCATCTTGCACAACGTAATCTTTTCCTTCTAGTTTAAGTTTTCCAGCTTCTTTACATTTAGCTTCTCCACCATGTTCGATGAAATCTGCGTATGCAATTACTTCTGCTTTTATAAAACCTTTTTCAAAGTCATTATGAATAACAGCAGCTGCTTGAGGAGCTTTTGTTTCTTTTTTAATAGTCCAAGCTCTTACTTCTATTTTACCAGCTGTAAAATAAGATTGAAGTCCTAGTTTATCAAAAGCTTTATGTATAATTTGCTCTAGTCCTGATTCTTCTACACCTAAGTCTGTTAAGAACTCTTGTACTTCTTCCTCATCTAAACCAATTAATTCTTCTTCAATTTTTGCACATAATACAATTACATCTGCATTAACTGAAGCAGCGTGTGCTTTTACTAAATCAACATATTTATTTCCACCCTCACCTAAAGAGTCTTCATCTACGTTTGCACCATAAATAACATCTTTATTTGATAAGAATCTTAACTCAACATCTAATTCTTCAAAGTCTTCATTGTCTCGCTCTTCATAAGAAGATACTGGTTTTAACTCTTCTAAGTGAGCTAAAACAGCTAAAGCTACTTCTAATTTAGCAGCCGCTTTTTTATCAAACTTAGAATCTTTTTTTAATCTGTCACATTTTTTATCAAGCTGAGTGATATCTGCATAAATTAATTCTGTTTCAATAATTTCAATATCTCTAACGGGATCAATTCCACCTTCAACATGAACTACATTTTCATCTTCAAAACATCTAACCATATGTAAAATAACTTCTACTTCTCTAATATTAGATAAGAATTTATTTCCTAAACCCTCACCTTTTGAAGCGCCTTTTACTAATCCAGCAATATCAACAAAATCAATCGTTGAATGTTGTATTTTATCAGGGTTTACAATTTTTGCTAATGCATCAAGTCTTTTATCTGGAACAGGTACAATTGCTTTATTTGGTTCAATAGTACAAAATGGATAATTTTGTGCTTCCGCATTTTGTGCTTTTGTTAACGCATTAAACGTTGTTGATTTTCCTATATTTGGCAGCCCTACAATTCCTACACCTAATCCCATTTTAATCCTTTGATATATATTCTACAATATTAATTAATATCCCTAAATGTCCGTTGACAACGTCTTTATCTTGTGTTATACTCTAGATAATATTTTACAATTTTAAACAATAATATTCAAATCACTAGGACTATACAAGGACTAAAATATCATGATATTAAAAATAGAATCTAAAAGAATTACAACCAATGAAGAAGGGGTTTTCTTTAAGCGCATTATAAACGAAAAAGGCAAAGAAACAGATAAAGTGTTTGTAATTCGCTACAGAGAGAATCATAAAGATAAACTAAAAACCATTGGTAAGTACTCGCAAGGTATTAGAATCAATTATTGCAAACAAATAAGAAATGAAATTCTTAATAAAATAAGACTGGGAGAAGAGCCTCCTGCAATTTTAAAAAAGAAGAAAAAAGAAATAATTTCATTCAATCATTTTGCAAATATATATTTTGAAGAAAAAGAAGATTCAGTAAAAGATATAGAGAAAATCAAAAGAACATATCAAATTCATATAGAACCGTTCTTGGGAACATTAGATGTTGATTCAATCACAACGGATGATATTAAAAAAATACAAAAACTAAAAAGAAAAGAATTAGCAGAAAAAACAGTCAACGCGATTATTCAAATAATTGGTGCAATCTATAATATAGCAATAAGTAAAAAACTTTTTACAAAAGCAAATCCAATTTCTGGCCAAATTAAAAGAATCAAAGTAGATAATGCTAGAGAAAGATATTTACAACTAGATGAAATCAAAATTTTATTTCAAGAGACAAAAAGTAAAGATCATTTATATCTCTTCACACAATTAGCTTTGCAAACAGGAGGAAGATTAGGAACTATTCTTTCCTTATGTAAAAAGGACGTAAAACTAGAAACAAATAGTATTACACTTACTGACCATAAAAACAACTCAACTTATACTGGTTTTTACAATGATAAGTTAAAAATTTTATTAGAAAACAGAATAAGCACATTAAATTCAAATGACGAATTAGTTGGAAAACATAAACAAACTATTCAAGACCAACTAACAA
>CAJXWI010000670.1 GCA_913062735.1 uncultured Arcobacter sp. | reverse complement strand
TTAAAAGCAGATATAGACGCTGGTGGTTATATAAGTTCTAACTCATATCTGGAGATAACTATTTCCAATGCTTCTACTCTTACTTTAGCTGAATATAATATCATTGATGCAGCAACTACCGGAAAAGTATTAATCAGTGACACCAACGCAAATGTACAATCTTTTATTAATAATGGCACAGTATCAAACTTAAGCAACGTAGAAATTACAGATACAACTACAAAAACAGATATTGATACATTTAAAAGTAATTCTATTACAGATATCAGACTGAATACCCTTAAATTTACAGGTACTGAGAACTTGAGTCTTGATTCTTTATACAATACTGATGGTGTAAAAATGATACATACTATAGATATGAAAAATGGAGCAGCCAATCAACTTCTCTCAATATCAACAGCAACGATAGGCAGCATGAATATATATGGGACGAGTGAAGATAGTTTGTTTATCACAACAGATGGGGCTCTTGATAGCGTTACATTTGGAGATATAACAGCTTGGACAGCAACTCAAAATGTAAGTATCAATGGAGGAATATATGATAAATATACAACTGGCTTTAGTGAAATCTATATAGAAGATGGAACGGTTATCGCCTAGAAATTGTGTGACACTAACGATGAACCAAATAAAAAGGTTCATTGTTAGAAAAACTGTCCTCTTTTATCTCTCATCCATACAGTATTTCCCAAAAAAATTATAAACTCATATATTTGAGTAAAAGCTGAGTAAGTATTCCGTTAAAATTTTTTTATAAAAATCAGAGTTGTTTTATCACTGATAAATAACTTTTATGGAGTATGAAATGAATAGAATTGAAACTGTATTAGTAGGCAATAAAATTATTCGTCAAAAATATTTAAATATGAATAAGATTGATAAAAAGTTTTATAATAGAAAAAGTAACAAATGGGCAATAAAAGTTATTATATCTCTTTCTTTAACCTGGGTCATGTTAAATGCGAATGAAGTAAAAGAAGGAGAACAAGTACTTTTTTCTCAGCAGAGTGTTTCACCTTGTTTTATAAACTATAATGTACTTGTACAAGAAGGACTTGTGTCTAATCCTAATATTTTGGTATCAAAGAATGCAATTAAAGGGAGTGAATACAAAATAGAAGGTGCAAAATGGGGATACTATCCTAGTCCTTCTATTGAAGTTTCAAGTACCACTTCTAGTGGTCTTAGAACGGTAGCTAGACTGGATCAGCCTTTGTGGACAGGTGGAAAACTAGATTCTATTTATGATAATGCCTTAGCACAAAAAGATGAAGCAATACATTCACATGCTCAAGAGCAATATACGTTGATACGAAAATACATCACAGCATTACAAGATTATCTACAAGCCCAAAATAAGATTAGCCTTTTACATAAAAATACAAACCAATTTAAGACCTTAGGAAAAATGCTTGATAGAATGATAACCGCAGGTATTGCCAGTAAAGCAGACAGAGATTTGTTAAACTCAAGACTTTCAGGCGTCTATTCTCAAATATTAACCACTAAATCCAAACTTAAAATTGCAAAAGTACAATTTGAACTGTTTACAGGAAAACCAATAAATTGTAAGATCAATTATGAGTATAAAAAAGAGTTTGATAGAAATGATGATATTGAAAAACTAATGGAAAAATCTTCATTCTTTCATCCCTCTTTAAAAATACTTGATGCTAATATTAAAACAACAATTTCGGAACTTGGAAACTCAAAGTCCAAACTTTGGCCCACTTTGATTTTAAGAGGTGAACATCGTAATGGTACTTTATATGATGAAGATACTGAACCCTCAACACAAAACAGCATATATTTAACCTTTCAATATTCACCCGGTGCTGGTCTTTCCAGTATATCAGATATTGGAGAAAAAAGATCAAATATCTTAAGAGCAAAATCTCAAAAATTAGCTAAAGAAGAGGAACTAGCAGATGAGTTAATAAATGAGTATACAACTTATATCACAGTAAAAAGTAATATTGAAATTCTCCTTGAAAATATTATAAGAGCTAAACATATCTATCAATCAGATAAGAGATTATATATGTCACAAAAAAAGGACTGGATTGACTTGGTTAACTCTTTATCTAAATGGAATCAACAAGAAATTTTACATTCAGATTTAGATATTGAAAAAAAGATTCTCGAATATAAAATGAATCTTAGAACAGGTAAAATCAATTTAGGAACAGGAGTTGTTTTTAATGTTCTTTAGTGATATTGAAACACTTAAAAAAGATTTGCATTGGTTGTGCAAAGAGTGTACGCTGGAGCACTTTACGGAGTTTAGACTTTCTTCTTTTGAATATGATACCTTT
>CAJXWI010000669.1 GCA_913062735.1 uncultured Arcobacter sp. | reverse complement strand
ATATAAGTGTTTATGGTCTTATTATAAGACAATTACTATTTTGATGATTTAAGAATACTTTTTATTTTTTCTAAAGGTAAGGTTGTTGAATAAAAAGCCAAGATAAAATCGAGGTTTATATTTGCATACGTTTTAAAATAATTCATTAGGTTTTTATTTAATAATTCATAAGGATGAATGTAAATAATAGGTTTAAAATTATTCTTAATACTGTTTTTAAATAGATATTTTTCAATTAAAAGTGGAAGCACTCTAAGATAGAAACCACCAGAATATGGCAAAAGATTTTTCAACAATGGATATTCTATTATTCTACCGTATTCAGTATCTACATTGAAAGGACTCTTCTTATCTATTTTGTTTCCATACATATATGTTTTCATTGGAAAATAAGATGATGAATACTTATAACCATTTCTAGCTAAGGATTCATAATATTTTTTTTCAAAAGGTAAAGACCAACTAGCACTTCTGTATCCGGTTACTTCTTTGCCTATCAAATCCTCTAAAATCTTTTTTGAATCAATGAGAGATTCTTCCCAATCAGATAACGTCATTTTATAAACTAAATTATGGTTATTCCCATGAGATGCAATTTCATGGCCACTATTTGATAATTTCTTTATTAAATCTGGATATTTCTGAGCGAAACTACCTAGAACAAAACACGTTGATTTAGTATTTAACGTATCATTTAAGTTAATCCAATTATCTATTAGCTTTTCGTAGTCTAAAGAAGGAATAGTGTTCCATTTAATATTAAAATTGGTATCAGTTATTTCTTCGACATCAATAGTAAGCCATATTTTAGAAGATTCGTATATATCATTCATTTATTAATTCCACGATTTTTTTTGCATAAGCTATTGTGACTAAATTATGAGTAGGTAAATAAACCCCTTCAACTAGTTGTCTTGCACCGATTTGATCTTTATTCTTTTTTCTATTCGCATTAAAAAAAGTTTCATGAAAATCTCTTATTTTACTCACACCAGAAAAAGAAATATTTTTTTTAATTGGCATTCTAAGATATGGCGTATTTGATTTAATATTATATAAATATTCTTTTTTAATATGTTCTAAATAAAAATTTGAAATTTTTATTCTATGCGAATAATCAGTATTATTAATCGTATTTAAAATCCATTTAGTTTTAACTTTTGATAATAGAGATGGGGTTATTTTTTCTATATGCAACTTGACACTTTCTTCAGGATCATATTTAGTATTTTCTATGACAAACCAAATTCTAGAAACTATTTTCTGAACTATTGATAAAAAATAGCTTTTAAAGAATTCTCTATTAATATTTAGTAATTTTATATTATGTTCGAGGATATGATATTTATCATAAATAGCGCCTCCATAAAATCCTGAAATCATTTTTCCCTTACCAAAACTTATTATTTGAAAATCTGGATTATAGGATAAGTCAACTATTCCTTGAGCTCTATCTTCAACAATCATTAGTTTAGGATACAATTTTTTATAATCTCTAATTTTTGCTCCAAATAAGGAGGTTGGAACTAATACTATTTTGCTATTTTCATATTTTTTCATCATAAAACTCAAATCATGTAAATCAAAATCTAATTCATCATCAAGATCAACAAAATCATACTTAACACCAGCTTGTTCTAACGCATTCCAAACAGTAGGACAAGTGTATGAGGGTATTAGAAATATAGAGTCACTTAATGTTTTTGCAATTAAAAAAAGTGCGCTTCTTGCAGAATCTAGAAAAACTAACTTCGTATCAATACTACTATAAAAGTCAAATCCTGAGTAGGGGTATAAAGGTATCATTATAAATCTGCCAGATATTTACAAAGCTTAGGACCTACAAATTCTGTAACGCTAAGAGGTAGTTTTTTCCAAATAGTTGACGCCAATTCATATTTTGCGTAAATATCATCTTTATTAGCTTTAATAATCTATATTGTTATTTTATTAGGGCACTATCTGCAAGGGTGGCGTGGTCACAGAGTTTTAGTACTTACAATTACTGCTAGTGCGTTACTTACCTTGTCTTATTTTGGTAGTCGATTCGTTCAAGAGTTTCTGCTATCTTAATTTCATAATTAAACTTTCTCTCTACATTGACCATTTATAGTCAAAAGGACTTCCTTTTTGGATAACATTACCACTCAGATGCTATTTATTACTCTTGGCATACTGATACTTATTTCAGCATACTTCTCAGGTTCTGAAACTGGCATGATGTCACTGAATCGTTATCGATTACGTCATCTTGAAAAAGAAAAACATAAAGGCGCAAAACGAGTTAGTAAATTACTAAAGCGTCCAGATAGGCTTATTGGCT
>CAJXWI010000668.1 GCA_913062735.1 uncultured Arcobacter sp. | reverse complement strand
ATGAGGCTGTATCAATGGCACAATTAGTTGAATATACTGGATTGAACCGTAGAACTATGTATTCTTTGTTTAAAGATAAAGATGGTTTGTATAAAGATGCCTTAGAAAACTATTATGTAAAAATGTCCTCTCATCAACTAGGCGTATTAAAAGACAATGAAGGAAAAAAAGGAATTGTAATCTTCTTTGAACCTTTTTCTTTTTCTAAAGATTTTAAAGGTTGTTTATATGCAAATACTATTGTTTCAAAACAGTTTGTAAATATTGAGTCTTTTGAAATGGTAACAAAATTTTATAATGAAGTAAGGCAACAATTAGAAAAGAACTTAGAACAAGCTATTAAGCTTGGTGAGTTTAAAGGCAATGCTTACGCTATGTCCTTGACCTTGATGACTATTCTTCAAGGTTTGAGTATCTATGGCAAGTTGAATACATCTAAAGAAGACAGCGATGCTATAATAAAAAATATCCTTGATATGATTAGATAATTTTTTTTAATAGTTATAGAACAATTATTCTTTAATAATGATTATAAAAAAGGAATAAAATGGAAAAGTATACAGTAGTAATAGAAGGTACATTTAATGACAATAAAATGCACTCAGAAGAATTTGCACAGTATTCAAAACGTTCCAATGCAAATGGTGAAGCACATGGAGGAATAGTAAAAAACAAATTTATGATTGAAGAAAATTTGACGCAAAGTAACACACCTCACTTTGTTATTCTTATTGAATTTCCATCAAAGGATGCTGCGAAAAAAGCGTTTACTAGTGAAGAGTATTTATCTATAATTTATTTAAGAGATATTATATTTAAAGATGTGAAGATTTTATTGCCACAATAGTTTAAAATCTAAAAGAAGCAGTGGAAAGATAAAACCCACTGCTTTTTTATTTTTATACTTCTTCTTTTATTTTTCTACTTGCACCAGATACATTAATAGAACTGTTTGATACTTCAGAAAAACTAACAAAAAGTTGAGAGGGTTGTTTCATGTCAAAACCTTGTAAAATCTCAATATCTCCAGATTTTTTAAAACCTGTATCTCTTAAATATTCACCCAAAGCAATAGCTGCTGATCCTGTAGCTGGATCTTCAATCACTCCCCCATAAGCAAAAGCATTTCTTGAATGATAGAGGTTTTCATTTTCTTCGTATAAAATACTAATAGTAACTATATTTTCTTTTTCCATTAAAACTTTTATAGCGTCAAAATTATATTGCATTTCTTGCATTTTCTTTTTATCTTTTAAAAAGATGATTAAATGATTGTTTCCAGAAAAAGAAATTCGAATGGGAAATTTTTCATTTAAATCTTCTTTATTAAATGAAAATTCAGTAATTATTTTATTAATATATTCTTCATTCACGTCTTTAGAATGTGTTTTTAATGAAGAAATACTGGTATAGTTTTCACCCTCATTTTGACTAACTTCTATTTGAATACTTCCATCATTTAAAATCAGTTCATAACTTCCTAAACCAAACTTTTCACCAATAAAAGAACCACTAGCAATAGTTGCATGTCCACAAAAAGCTATTTCAGTTTCAGGAGAAAAATATCGTATTCTAAAAGAGTCACCCACTTTTACTAAAAAGGCCGTTTCTGAATAATTTACATCTTTTGAAGCATTTCTTTTTCACTTAACATTTCATCACTAAAATGAACACCTGCAGGATTACCACCACTATTTTTATACGAGAATGCCGCTATTCTTTCTACTTTCATAATTCTTCCTTTATTTAATACATTATAATCAAATTTCTAGAATAATATAAACCCAGATTAAAATTTAAATTCTAATGTATTTCTTTTTTATGTGAACATTATAGAGAATTCAAAGTTTTTAATCTTTATCTTTAATTTCATTTTAATTTATCTTTATTGCTATTTTTATAGTTCTTTCTTGTTATAATATCTTATGAAAAAAGATACTAAGCATACTAGAGCCCAAATAATAAATGAAGCATTAGCTTATATTTATAAATATATTGATACAAATATCGCCCTAGCTGAGCTGGCACGCTTAAGTAGTGTAAGTAAATATCATTTCCATAGAATCTTCAAAGAAGAGACAGGGGAAAAGCTTTTTGAGAGAATCAGAGCCATTCGTTTACAAAAAGCTGCCAACCTACTTATCTCTAACAGATATTCAAGTATCAGCGAAATTGCACTCTTATGCGGTTATAGTTCTCATTCACCTTTTATAAAAGCCTTTAAAAAAAGATTTGACCTTACTCCAACACAATGGAAAAATGGGGAATATCTAAACTATTCAAAAAAAAATCTGACATTAAACGAGCAAATAAATAAAGATTT
>CAJXWI010000667.1 GCA_913062735.1 uncultured Arcobacter sp. | reverse complement strand
CAGAAAGATTAGAAATACTGCAAGATTCTTACTTGCAAATGTAAGTGACTTAGAGACATTAGTTCCTGTTGAAGACTTAGGGGAATTAGATAAATGGGTACTTGCAAGAGCTCAAGATGTTTTTACTGAAATTAATAATGCTTTTAAAGTATATGAATTTTCAAAAGGTTTAAATAAACTGAATAATTTTTTAGTTGTTGATTTATCAGGGATTTATTTAGATGTATGTAAAGATAGATTGTATTGTGATGATAAAAATGACCTTCACAGACGTGGAGCTCAAACAGCTATGGCAATTATTGCTAAAAAACTGTTTTCAACAATTGCTTGTATTTTAACGTATACGGTTGATGAACTATTAACGCATTCTCCTTTGGTTATTAAAGGTACGGCACAAGATGTATTTGATTTAAATACTTATGAGATTCCACATGTTACAAGTACATTAAACAATGATGTTTTAATGGGTGCTAAAGAGAAGTTTCAAGAAGCAATTGATAAACTTAAAAAAGAAAAAATAATTAAGTCCACTCTTGAATTAGATATTTATACTGATTCAAAAGACTTATTAAGTTTACCAAAAACTGAAATTGCTGATTGGTTTATTGTTTCGAATTGCGTTGAAAAATCTCAAGATGCTTTAGTTTCTTTTGAAATCAACGGAGCTGTTTTTGAAGCCTATAAAGCTTCAAAAGAAAAATGTCCAAGATGTTGGAAATTTACAAGCTTAAGCAGTGAATGTTTATGTACTAGATGTGAAGATGCAGTAAAATAATGTTTGAAGAAGCCGTAAGTTTAAGCTTTATTTTTCAAAGCATTGCTGCTATCTTAATAGTTACAGCTATTGCTATTTATTTTATAAATAGCAATAAAAGAAGTAAATAAAGGCTAAAAAATGATGCCATTTTCAGACGAAGATTTAAAACCAGTAGTTGCTAATTTAATTAAACAAAAAGTAGCACCTATGTTAGCAAGAGATGGTGGTGCCATTGAACTACTTGATGTAATTGATGCCAGAATATTTATTCAATTACAAGGTGCCTGTGTTGGCTGTGGTTCAAGTGGTAGCACTTTAAAGTTTGTTGTTGAAAAAGAGCTTAAAACAGCCATTCATCCAGAACTTGTTATAATAAATGTACCCCATGGTATGGAAAATAACCTTAAGGAACTTTAATGCTTAATGAAAAACGCTTACTTAATGATGCGAATACATTATTTTTAAATAAAGAATTTAAAAAAGCACTGTTTATGTATTCTGAATTATTATATATTGCTCCTTTAAATGAAGAGTATAAAATATATGCTATTCTTTGTGATATTGCTATTGAAGATGTTGAAAAGGCTTTATCTTTATATGATTATTACAGTGTTTCAAAAGCAGAGGATTCAAAAGGTGCCATTGCTTACATTAAAAAAGTAATTAGTGCTTATGATGGAGATGTTGAAAATCTTATGGAAATGTTGGATGAATTTTCACAAAATACGGTTGAATCATTGGATGCTATTAAGTATGATGATTTTAAAGCCTTAGTTATTTCAAGAGGTTCTTTTCGAGTAGCCTTTGAAGATATTATGTTTTCAACAAAAGTTGCAATTGAATCAAAAGATGATTTTATTGATTTTGTTTCAAAATTGATTGAAAATGATTTTAATACAACAGCGTATTCTTATTTAGAAGGCTTTAATGAATATTTTTCTTATGACGATAATATTCAAAAACTATACAAATTATTAGAAGAGAAAAACATTGCACTTAATCACAAATGACTATCATTTCACGGACAATTCCCAAGAAGTTAATAAAAACACAACTTTTGTAAGCAATCAATACAATAAAAAATATATTGAGCAAGTAAAACAAGCAGGTTGTAAAAATATAATTTCCTCCTCAACATTAAAAGATTTTTTTGATTTTTCTTGTATTAAAATTATTGGAATTACAGGTACAAATGGTAAAACAACGACAGCTGCTGCAATTTACTCTTTTTTACTTGATTTAGGATATAAGGTAGCTCTTCAAGGTACACGTGGATTTTTTATCAATGATGAACGCGTAGAAGAATATTCTCTAACCACACCTATGCAAGTTGCAAATTTTTCACATATTCAAAAAGCAATTAAAAATGAATGCGATTTTTTTATTATGGAAGTTAGCTCACATGCTATTGCACAAAATAGGATAGAAGGCCTTTCTTTTGAACTTAAAATTCATACTAATATTACAAGAGACCATTTAGATTATCACAATACAATAGAAGAATATATCAATATTAAAAACTCATTTTTTAAAGATGATGGAAAAAAACTTATTAATAAAGATGACCCAAAAGTTATTGTTAACAA
>CAJXWI010000666.1 GCA_913062735.1 uncultured Arcobacter sp. | reverse complement strand
TAAAACTGAAGCCATTACTCCAAAATAAAACCCTAGAAAAAGATTTTCCATTTATTTTTGCAAATCCAAGTTATAACCAAGACCAGATACATTGGTAATAGCTTCTTTTGATATTTTACTTCTTAAAGACTTGACCAGTAGTTTGATTGCATTTTTGGAACTGGCAAAGTCATAAACATGAGACTCAATACTTTCATAAGATGTGGGTGCAGGATAGTTTTTTAGTAATAATTCTAACAAAGCTCTTTCATTTTTTGATAAAGAAATGATTTCCTCATCTTTGATTAACTCTTTGGTATAAATATCATAAAAAATATTTGTAGTAAAATACTTTTTTGTTTCTATCTCTTCATCTAAATAGTCATCACAATCTTTTAATGCATTGGTCAGCTTTGGAAGACTTATTGGTTTTACAATATATTGTACCAGATGTAAATTAACTGCTTGAAGCAAATACTCATTACTTGTATATGCCGTTGTTATGATTATTTGTGTTGTAGGGGAGAGCTTTCTGATTTTTTTTGCCATATCTAGACCATTTAATTTTGGCATTTCAATATCAGTAATAACAATCTCTGGATTAAAGGATTTGAATAACTCTAAACCTTCTTCTCCATTACTTGCTATATACAATTGTTTACATTGTCTTTTTAAATATGAGGAAATATTTTCTCTTGTAATATCATCATCTTCAATATATAAAATAGTACTGTTATTCACTTTTTTCATTAGGGTTCTTTAAGTTTTTAAAATTATATCCTAGAAATACTTTACACACTACTTAGACACAATTATACTCTATTCTTCCCATAATATAAGAAGGAGACAATGATGCAGCGTCAAACTATGAATTATTTAGATTATGCCAACTACATTGAAAAACTAGCTTTAGTGCTAAGTAAAGAAGAGATATTAAGTCAAAATAGCAAAGAGTTTTTGATTTTCAAAAACTATCTTGATAATGACAACTTTGAAGTTTTTCAATCCACAACTAAAAGTATTTTAAATAGTTATTATGCTAGACAGCCAATTAGTTTTTCAATAAATACATATATGTTTTATCAGGCGCATACTCAAGAGTGGTTTGATTTTCTATGGGAAAATTCAGACGAAAATTCTAAAAACCTATTTCGAAAAGATTTGACTTCAACAGGTTTAAAAATTAAGTTTTTTGATAATAAAAAACAATTTAATACAGATATGACTTTTAATGTATAGTTTTAAATTTGTAAACATCTTTAGTTTACTACTTATGTTTACTACGGTTTTATTTTCTAATGAAGAAATTGAAGAGTATCAATGTAAATGTTTTGAAGTTAAGATAAGCGATGAATTTAGTTTGTCTACAACTATAGATTCTTTGAATATAGATGAATCCAGAGTACAAATAATCTATGAGATTAAATTATAAAACACATGTCAATCATAGACACCACTTTAACACTATTCTTGATTATTATAAATAAATCAAAAGGAGAAGTTAATGAACACCGTATCTTTACAAACTTATACTGAGTATTCAGCTTATTTAAACAAAGAAAATATAGCCTCAAGTATGAAACAATCAAGTCTACCTACATTTGATGACGTGAAAAATGAAGATGAACGAAAAGTGGAACAAATCAATGAAAGCAATAAACTCTCATCTGATGAAAAAACTGCCATTTACTTCAATCTTCAAGCAGTACAAAGCATGAAAAATAGAATAGATGTATACATGGATGAAGATGAAGAGAACAATATCTATCATGATATATATGAATTAAATAGAAAAATTGAAAGAAATGAATTTATTCAAAACTATCAAAATGATTCTGCAAAAATTCAAAATGGTAATGTTTCATTTGAAATGTGGGCATAAAATAAAAATTTTAGCTCTCTTACTCGTTTTAACGTTTAGTTTAATAGCTACAGGGGTAGGTGCAGCAGATGAATCAAATACCGAAATTAAAACCTTAGCTCAGGAGTTTGACTTGAAAATCAAAACAGAGTTTACTCTCCAATTTGACTCACCTTAAGTATTTCTTTTTAGATAAAAAATAACCGATGATTTAGGACTTTCCTATATTAAAGATGATATAATCACGAAAAATTATAAAAGGTTATTTATGCTTATAGCTCCTTCAATTCTCTCAGCAGATTTTGGAATCTTAAATGAAGAAATTAAAGCAATCTGTGATGGTGGTTGTGATTTAATCCATGTGGATGTAATGGATGGACATTTTGTTCCAAATATGACTATTGGGCCAGTTGTTGTTAAATCAGTTGCTAAAATTGCAACCAAACCCCTTGATGTTCATTTAATGGTAGAAGATAACAATTTTTTTATTGATTTATTTGCTCCTTTAAAACCAGAATATATTTCATT
>CAJXWI010000665.1 GCA_913062735.1 uncultured Arcobacter sp. | reverse complement strand
ATCAATTTAAATAAAAAAGAAACAGGTATTGATGCTGCAAATGTTATTTGGGAAGAATATAAAATTCCTATTATTTTTCTTACTTCTTTTGCAGATGACCAAACGGTAAAAGAAGCAATGGTTTGCCAACCTTATGGATATTTAGTAAAACCATACAGAGACGAAGAACTAAAGGCTTCTTTAAATACGGCAATGCACAAACATCAGTATATTTTTAATAAAAAAGAAGATGAAGAAAAAAACAACGAAGATATTTTATATTTAGAAGAAGGTTTTATCTTTGATAGAAATAAGTCTTTTTTATATAAAAATGACAATAAAATAGAGCTTACTACAAACGAAAATAAGTTCTTTGATATTATTACTAAAAATCCAGGAAATATCACGCCTTTTGAAACACTTTATGCATATATTTGGGGAGAAAATGCCTACAATAAAGGAAAGTTTAGAACACTGTTATACCGACTTAGGTTAAAACTTGGCATTGATATTTTTGAAAACATGTATGAACGTGGGTATAAAATCAAGATAAGAAAAAATCTTGTTTAGGTATTTTGATCTTAAAAAACATTATTCTTTTAATGCTAAAGTTGCCGCATCTCTTTTACTTGTTACTGTTTTTTTAATCAGTATTTTATCTGTACTTATTATTCCTAAGATACAAGAAGATGAATACAATAACAGTATTGCAGAAATAGAAAAAATCTTATTAATTACAAAAGAACAAATTAAACTTGCAGGTGTTGCTTTAAGTATTCAAACAAAATTAGAAGTAGAATCAACGAAAAAAACGTTTGAGCTTGACTTATTAAAACTAATTAATAAAATAAAAGAAGAGAAACTTGACTTTGTTAATATAAAAAAAGAGTTTGAAAAATTAGAAATTAGTAAACATTGTTCTTATGCTATTAAAACTCCTGCAAAACTTTTTGTAAATAAAAAAGAAGATATTTATAACAGTCATACAATTAAGAACTATGGATTATGGGAAAAATATACAAGTAAAGAGATTAATCTAAGTTATAGTTCTACAATTAAGTACCATTTTTATACACAAGAAATTGATAAAACACGTTTAAGTATTTTTTGCGAGTACAGTACTTTTAATCAAAACCATGATGTTTTTGAGCAAAGAATAAAAAAATTTGTTCAAAATACCTTTAGCACTACTGCTGCATTACATAAGGGAAAAACCTATTTATTTTGGTTAAACAGCAAATATTCCAATGACGATAAACCCTTGTTTGAAGAGGATGAGAAAAAAAGAAAGAATAAATACACAGTAAGTAATATGTCCAATGTGAACAATATATTTACAGGAAATTTAAGTCCCAAAGACATTATTAATGCAAGTAATAAAGAGCCAGTCTCTCATCTTTTAGATGGAAAAGAAGCGCTTTCTTGGGTGATTGATGTTTACAAAGGAGAATACGAGAATTATATGTTAATGCTTGTAAAAACAGTTTTTAAAGAGGATTTAAAAAGTCAAATGGATTCTGCTTTTTTAAAAATATTGCCAGCTTCTATTATCTCATTACTCCTGGCTTTAAGTATTGGTTTTGTTTTATTCAAACGTTTATTTAAAAGTATTAATATACTTACTTACACAGCACAAGAAGTAAAATTAGGCAATAGAAAAATACGTACGCAAGTAAAAGGAAAAGACGATATAGGAAACTTAGCTAGTATTTTTGATTCTATGTTAGATTCTTTTGAAAACAGTATTAAAAGTTTGGATATTAAAGTAGAAGAAAAAACAAAAGAATTAAAAAGATCTTTAGAAGAAAAAGAAATTTTATTAAAAGAGATTCATCACAGAGTTAAAAATAACCTGTCTTTAACGATAAGTTTAATTAAACTACAACAAGAAGAAATAAAAGATGAAAGTTCAAAAAAAGTCTTAAATGATATTCAAGAAAGAATTTATACAATGGAACTACTTCATAGAAAACTCTATGAATCCAGTAATTTAAATAAAATAGATTTAAAAGAATATGTAGAAAACCTAGTTACTAATATTTCAAGTAGTCATGCTATGAAAAAAAGCATAAAATTAGATATTGACATAAAAGCAATTTATCTAAATATTGAAACAGCAATGCCTTGCGGTTTGATTTTAAATGAAATAATAACAAATGCTTATAAGTATGCTTTTAAAAACAATGATAATCCAGAATTATATATTTCAATTAAAAAAGAAAATGATAAGTATCTCTTAATTATAAAAGACAATGGTAAAGGTATCAAAAAAGGAATAAACATCTCAAATGCAAGTACCTTGGGACTAAGACTAATAAACTCAATTGCCACTTTACAATTAGAAGGGAAGTTAACTCATAGCAATGAAAAAGGAACCATGTTCAAACTAGACTTTA
>CAJXWI010000664.1 GCA_913062735.1 uncultured Arcobacter sp. | reverse complement strand
ACGTAGATAGTATTGTTATTGAAAACAACACATTGGCAATGGATTTTGTTTTAATTTCACTTTTAAATTCAAATACCTTTTCATATAATTTTTTCAAAGATTTCTTATTTTTGTTTTCATCTAAAAGTAGTTTAATAGACTGATTAAAAATAACTTTTTTTTGAACCAGATACTTATATTTTGAATACGTACCATATATAAAATACACTGTTAACAGAACCATACATACATGAGTAGAAAATTCCTTTATCTCAATAATTTCCACTACCCATTTTAATGAATCAATATAAAAGCTCATCATTGCTTCATCGTTAATTTGATATGTCTCTTGATATTTAAGAAAAGATCTCGCGTTCTCTTTCACTATTTCTAACATCAAAAGCACGATCACTATTATCGAAATCCCTCTCATTTTGTATCCTCTAATATTTGGATAGGGGCTATTTTGATTTGTAATCCCATTTTATCAAATAATTGTTTAATCATATGGCTTGAATATTGATTATAAACTTGAATATTATCCAATATTTGAGAGTATATCATAATATGTTTTCCAATTGTTTTCCTTTTACATAAACTATCTCATATTTGTAAATAAAATGCACTCTTTATTTACAAATAATATTATTGCTATTGCTGTTCTATATTATAAGCGTATCTAGTCTTAATTAATTTTTTAACACAAAGGTCTCAATTTCTCATCACTTAGAGGATTTAATATCTCTTCGTAAGTTACTATTTACTTCTACTCTAAAATAATTAAAAATTTATTTAGATGTAGTAGTATAAAAAGTATACTCAATAAGCGAGTAGTTTGAAAGTAAAGTGACAGTTTTCCGACAGTTTAGTATCTAGTTTTTATATAAATTAAATTTTTAAAGAAGAAGGGATATTATAATGGTATTCTTTCTTAAGTAAGTTATATATTGATAAGTTATTTCTTAATATAACATGTAACTATCATTACAAAGGAAAAAAGATGGAAGAAATTTATGCGGATACAATCATAGGACTTAATTTTAACAATGGTGTTATTAAAATGGTTCTTGCAAGTCAGGATTTAGAAAATGTTTTATCAGGAGATAATAAAGATAAAGGTGATGTGAACATGAAAAGTAACAAAGTTATTAATATGTCCCTACCTGGATTTTTATACGGAGTATCTGTAATTGAGAGTTTGTTAAAAGACCCTAAAATGATTAAGACAATTGAGGCTTATAAAAAAGCGGGTATTATAAAATCAGAAGAAGCGAAAAAGTAAAAAAGTAAAAATAATAAAAGCCTATCATTTTTAAGTGATAGGCTTTTGTATGTTTAAAAAATAATATTCAATTATTATTTCTTAAATATATAAGGTTCATAGAAGGAAAATTTGATGAAAAAAATACATGTAGATAGTTCAATAGAAATACATCTTATTAATGGCATTGTGCATATTATTTTAGGAAGTGATGATTTGTCACAGAAGTTTTATAAAGAAGAGAGAGAGCATAAGGCAAAAATAAAAGCGACAAGTATAGTAACTATGCCATTAACTGGTTTTGTTGAAACACTAAATATTTTTAAAAATTTTGCCAATGAGCCACATATCAAAATGGTTTTAGATAGTTATGTTGAGGCGGGTGTATTAGAAGAAGATAAAAAAGGAGCTGAGAATGATAAATAAGAATAATTTAAATAGATTGGATTTAGAAATCTTAGGTGATATCTTATTTCTATCCTTACATAGTGATACATATAAAGATATAAGTGTAGAGAATCTTTATAATAAATTTATAGAAATAATCAAAGTAGGTGATTTTCAAGTTGTAAGAGATAAAGAAGATGGATTACCAATAGCTTTTACTTGTTGGTCGTTTGTGAGTGATGATGTACTGAAAGATATGCTAGAAAATGATAGAGATTTAAAAAAAGAAGAGATGAATAGTGGAAATAATTTATTATTTCTCGAACTTTTTACTCCAAATAAGTATTATTGGGATTTTTTTGATCATCTAACAAATTATTTCAATAATGAATATGAGGGCAAATACAGCGTAGATAAAAGTAAAATTTACACCTGTTGTGGTTTGCATATAGGATTTAACAACGGTCAAGTCGAAATAAAAAAAGTAGACGCTTAATATTTTATATAAGAGTAATACATTGAGAGATAAATATTATGAAAAAAAGAGTTGTAATAACAGGTATTGGAATTAAAAGTCCAATTGGAAACACTTTAACTGAATTCCAAGCGAACTTATTTAATATGAAAAGTGGTATTAAAACAATGGATTGTTGGGATGAAATCATTGGATTAAAAACAAAAGTTGCTGGAGTCGTCTCAGGGATAGATGAAAAAAGTATTCCTCGACAAAATAGGCGTTCTATGGATAG
>CAJXWI010000663.1 GCA_913062735.1 uncultured Arcobacter sp. | reverse complement strand
ATGTGGAGAGGTAACATAAATTCATACTTAGAATTTAAAAGTATCTAAGTTAAAATAACAAGTTCAACAACCTGTACATTATGGAATATGTTCAACAACTCAACTCTTTTTGGGAAAAGTTTTTCATTAATAAAAACTGCTCAAAAAGTAAAAGAACAGGTTATGCCATTTAAATTTGACCTTGGTTAAAATAAAAATAATGTACTTTTGTGGATGTAATAAATCAAAAATATCATTTATTACAAAGAATTAATTTCTATTTCTAATTCTTTCAGTGTTTTAATTATTTCATCAAAACTAATATATTTATCAAAAATCATATTTCCCATAGCCTTATAATCTTTTTCCAATTCTGCAAGCCTAAAATCTGGTGGCAATAATTTTAATGTACCTATTTTTGCATCTTCATATTTAGCCCATCCTCTTGGATAAAATCTTTCTTTAAATTCAACAACATTTTGCAAAAGTTTTATATCAGTAAGAGATTCATTTTTTACTTCTGATTTTGCCATCATTGCTAAATCATAATAGTGTCTTGAATATCTTGGAGGGATTGGAGAATCATCAGGTCTATTTGCTTCATGATGAAGAATAGTTGCCTTTTCCCAAAAAGTTCTTTTTGCAACTATTGTATTTACTTCACACTTTGGATTTTCAAATACTGTTGGAAATTTACTTGCAGCGAAAGATTCTATTTCAAAATGACTGGAGGGTAACCATGACGCCAATGGTCCAATTTCTAAAAGTATTTCAGGTCGTAAATAATCATCTCCAAAAGCTGATGGATATTTTATATTTATCGAAAACTCATCATCTGATATCACACAAGAGCAGTGAGGAGCCAAAATCTCTGAAACAATAGGTAATAACTTATCTTTTATATAAACTTTTGCATCTTCATTTATTTGAGCATTAAATTTATTTTGCTTATTTTTAGATTCATGCTCTTTATATGGATTTTCAAGTGTTACTTCTCTCCAGTCAAGAATTAGATCTATATCTTCTGAAAATCTTCCAATTAAATTAAAAACTTTTGATAGGCTAGTACCGCCTTTAAACATCAAGATTTTATTTAATCTATCATCTGTAAAAATTTTACTCAATGTCCATACAACCCAAAAATCTTTTTCTACAATAGAATTAGTTGTATTCATTAAACTCGCCGTTTCGCTAAAAAGTTCATTTCGTTCTTGTTGTGATAAGGTTACTATATTATTCATATTAAATCTTCTTTACAAATCTTCTTTATTATTTCATAAATCCATACAGTTGAAGTCTGTGTATCTTTTAAAATTTTTCCATACATTTTAGAATCTATTTGCTTTTGTATCTTTTCTATTATTGTATCATCTATATGATTTTTACCAAGAGATTTTAAAGCTTGAACAATTAAAGAACTCTCTTTATATTTAAAGCCAATATTTTTCAAAGAAGATTTTTTAAATTCTAAAGATATATTATCTAAAAGCGTAAACTTTTTATTCGTTCCATCACTTAGGTATAAATATTTCCCTTGTATTTGAGTAGAGAGGCCTAATATATATAAAGCACTTTCACCAGAAATTTCAATTCTCCAGTTAAATTTTCTAGCAATTGCTAATGCAACTTGTTCAATATCTGGGCTTAATTCTTTATCTAAAAATTTACTATATTTAGGATAATCATATAGCCCTCTAGATATTCTTCTTATTTTTTTGTCTTTTGTTAATGTTGATAAGGATTTATCTATATTATTTATAGAAAATTCATTGATGAAATCAAAAGATGAAAAGCTAAACCCTTTTCCCCTTCCATATATCCTTGAAAGTATCTTATTATCGATTGAATTCACTTATTAACCTTTATATTTTTTTCAGAAAATTATACCACTTTTTCTGAAATTTTACAAATTCCATAAATATTAGGAAAATAGATATTACTTTACAATAATTCTAATATATGAGATAAATAGTAAGTTCAATACAAAGGATTTATTATGAATGTAGGTTATGCAAGAGTTTCAACTGCTGGTCAAAATCTTGAGAATCAAATTAATCAACTCAAGAGTTCAGGCTGTGAAAAGATATTCTCAGAAAAAAGGTCAGGAAAGAATGAAGCAAATCGTGAACAGTTTAAGATTATGATGGACTTCGTAAGAGAAGGTGATGTACTTTATATTACAAAGCTTGATAGATTAGCAAGATCTGTAATAGACCTTCATAATACTGCAAAGTTTTTACAAAATAAAGATGTAAATCTCAAAGTATTACATCAAAATATTGATACAACATCTCCAGCAGGTAGACTGTTATTTACAATGTTAGGTGCTATTGCAGAATTTGAACGTGATTTAATAAATGAGCGTGTTAGAGAAGGAATTGAAGCTGCAAAGAAAAAAGGTGT
>CAJXWI010000662.1 GCA_913062735.1 uncultured Arcobacter sp. | reverse complement strand
TATGAAGAAGATTTATTTCCCCGATTTTTTGAGCAAGCCCTAAAACATTTAAACCCTGATGGAAAAATAGTACTAATATTCTCAAATCTAGCTGAAGTAGTAGATGAAGAAAGTATTCATCCAATAATAGAAGAACTACGAAACAATAAGCGTTTTAGAAAAGAACTGCACTTAAGAAGAGATGTAAGAGCATCATCTAGAAGAACAAAACGTACAGATTCTAGAAGTAATGAAAAAGTTGAGTTATGGGTTTTAGCTCCTAAAAAAGTTAAATAATTCTATCCATTGAACAAAAACATAGGGCAAGCGCTAAGTTAAGTTTTCTAATTGTAAACTAAAACTTATTAAGACTTTGCCCTTATGTCAAATCGTAAATAAAGAGAACCTCACTTCCAAGAGGAAGTAAGATTTCAGAAATACAAACAGTTAGAAAAGTATTCAATAAAACATTCAAATTTTTATCTACTTTATACTTTTATTACTCTTGTATAACTCTACTTGTACCTGATACTTTAATTGAACTATGGGCAATATCACTGAAGTTAACAAATAATTGAGAAGGTTGTTTCATATCAAATCCTTGTAAAATCTCAATGTTCCCTGATTTTTTGAAGCCTGTATCTCTTAAGTACTCACCCAAAGCAATAGCTGCTGAACCCGTCGCTGAATCTTCTACAACACCACCATAGGCAAAAGCATTTCTTGCATGATATAGATTTTCATTTTCTGCCCATAAAATACTAATCGTAACTATGTTTTCTTTTTCCATCAATACTTTTACTTTTGAAAAATCGTATTCCATTTCTTGAAGTTTTTGTTTGTCTTTTAGGAAAACAATTAAATGATTGTTACCTGAAAAAGCAATTCTTACAGGATACTTTGTATCTAAATCATCTTTATTGAATGAAAATGACTCAACAACACTATTGATATAATCTTCGTCTACATTTTTTGAATGTGTTTTCAAAGAACTGATACTTGTAAAACTTTCACCATTATTTTCACCAACTTCAATTTGAATGTTTCCATCATTTAAAATTAAATCGTAGGTACCCAAACCAAATTTTTCACCGATTGAATAACCACTGGCAACAGTTGCATGTCCACAAAAAGCTATTTCAGTTTCAGGAGAAAAGTATCTTACTCTAAAAGCATCATTTTGTTTAACTATAAATGCCGTTTCTGAATAATTAACTTCTTTTGCAATTTCAAGCATTTCTTTGTCGCTTAACATCTCATCACTAAAGTGAACACCTGCTGCATTACCACCCTCATTTTTGTACGAGAATGCTGATATTTTTTCTACTTTCATTTTTCTTCCTTCTTAATTTTTTATAATTATAGAGAATTTAAAAAATTTATTCTTCATCCTTTATTTCATTTTATTTGTTCCATATTGCTATTTTTTTTGTTTTTAATTGTTATTTGTTATAATAATACATGAAAAAAGATACAAAACACACCAGAGCAGAGATCGTTAATAAATCCTTGGCTTATATCTACAGATATATTGACACAAATATCACTTTAGATGAATTGGCTCGATTAAACAGTGTCAGTAAATATCATTTTCATAGAATATTCAAAGAGGAGACAGGTGAAAACCTGTTTGAGAGAATAATTTCAATTCGTTTACAAAAAGCCGCCAACTTACTTATAACCAATCGTTATTCAAGCATCAGTGAGATTGCACAGTTATGTGGTTATAGTTCTCATTCATCTTTTATTAAAGCATTTAAAAGTAGATTTACCTATACACCCACCCAATGGAAAAAAGGTGAATATATCAATTATTCAAAAAAAAATCTAACATTCGATGAGCAGACTAATGATGATTTTGCCAGTATTAAACCCCTCATAAAAGTAGCTCCAAAAAGAGTTTGTGCCTATATCAGACACAAAGGTTATGATTTATCTGTAACCAGAACCTGGGAGAGATTAATGGCATATGCCTATGAAAAAAAACTTAATACTACAGTTCAGATTGGGGTTTTTCATGATAACCCAGTGATAATACCCTATCAAGACTGCCATTATATGGCTGCCTTAGAAGTTGATAATACATTTACAGCAACCAATTCCATTAGTCAACTAGAGATTGAAGAGTCATTATGTGCTGTTTTTCACTATGAGGGAGTTTATGGAGATGCAACCAAACTTATGGTTTATATTTATAACTTTTGGTTACCCAACAGCGGTTATGAAGCAAAAACCCTGCCACCTTATGTGATTTATCATAAAAACCATTTTTTAGAAGAAAATGATTGTTTTAGTTTGGATTTTTATATTCCTATTCGAGTCGTTTAGATTAGCCTTCTCAAGACCATATCCTGTATTTTTAAAACCATAAGATACTGACGTTATTCATTTAAATCATATATTTTATATT
>CAJXWI010000661.1 GCA_913062735.1 uncultured Arcobacter sp. | reverse complement strand
AATTTTTATTTAAAAATGAAGACAAGTATTTAAACGGCGAAAACATTCTTTATATTCCACTTATAAAAAAACTAGAAGACAATGGTTTATTAAAACTTGGCTTCCCTCAACCAAAAAATATTAGCTTAGAATTTAAAGCCTCATATGATGCTATTAAAACACTTAAGATTCTTAGAAATACGCTTAAGTCTTTGGGTTATTATTATTACTTTATTACAAATACGAGTTATTCTACGCAAGGACAATTAATTTGGAGCATCCAGTTAAAAACGGAAGCCGCCATCAATCCTTTGATACTATCAAAGGAATTGTTAAAAAATTCTTGTAAAGTTGTCGATATAACAAGAGTAGAAAACAACAAATGGATATATACAATCGATACGCAAAATGGCTCAATATTTGAAGCCAAGAATGTATTAAACAATGAAAGCATTAAATTAAGTAAACCCTTAAGACCCTATTTTTTAACAGTAAATAAAAATGCAAAAAGTATTTTTATTAAAAGTAGAATCTTAAACAATTGGTTTCCTTATATTGCATTTTATGATGAAGATTTGAATATCTTGGGTGTAAAAAAACAAGAGTACAAAACATCAAGAATAAATGTTTCATTGCCAGAAAATACAAAATATATAAAAATTAAAGACCAATTTTCATTAATTAATATAAAAAGAGGTCTTAGTATTACAATAAAGGAGTAATATGTTTCCGGAGATTGAATTCGAAAGAATGAAGAGATTGCCAAATTATGTTTTTGCAGAGGTAAATAACATAAAAATGGAAGCACGACGCGCGGGCGAAGATATTATTGATTTTTCTATGGGAAATCCTGATGGTCCTGCACCACAACATATTGTTGATAAACTAAAAGAAGCAGCTTCTAAAGATAAAAATCATGGTTATTCTGCAAGTGCTGGTATTTATAAATTAAGATTAGCAATTTGTAATTGGTATAAAAGAAAATACAATGTTGATTATTTAGATCCAGATAAACATGCCGTTGCAACAATGGGTTCAAAAGAAGGTTATGTAAACCTAATTCAAGCTATTGTAAATGTAGGGGATGTAGCTGTAGTTCCAGATCCAACCTACCCTATTCACTCTTATGCGTTTATGTTAAGTGGTGCAGCTATTCATAAATTTGAACTGGCTTATGGGAAAGATTTTGCAGTAGATGAAGATCTGTTTTTTGAACGTCTTCAAAAAACATTGGATGAATCTATTCCAAAAGTAAAATACGTATTGGTAAACTTTCCACATAACCCTACTTCTGCTACGGTTACACCTGAATTTTACCAACGTTTAGTGGATTTAGCAAAAAAAGAACGATTTTATGTGATCTCTGATATTGCCTATGCTGACTTAACATTTGATGGGTACAAAACTCCTTCTATTTTTGAAGCCAAAGGTGCTATTGATGTTGCAGTTGAAAGTTTTACTTTAAGTAAATCTTACAATATGGCTGGCTGGAGAGTTGGTTTTATGGTAGGAAATGAAAGACTTATAGGCGCTCTTAAGCGAATCAAATCATGGCTTGATTATGGAATGTTTACTCCTATTCAAGTAGCAGCTACGGTTGCATTAGATGGTCCACAAGAATGCGTGGCTGAACATATTGAAAAATACAGACTTAGAAAAGATGTTTTATTAGAAGCATTTAAGGAAGCGGGATGGGAAATGGATCGACCCAATGCTTCTATGTTTATTTGGGCAAAAATACCTAAAAAAGCAAGACACCTAGGTTCTATGGAATTTTCAAAACAGTTATTAACGCAAGCAAAAGTAGCAGTAAGTCCAGGAATTGGTTTTGGACATTATGGCGATGAATATGTTCGTATTGCATTGATTGAAAATGAAAAAAGAATCAGACAAGCGGCAAAAAATGTTAAAAAATATTTAAAATCTTTACCAGAAGTATAGGAAATCACATGTTAAAAGTAGGAATTATAGGCGTAGGAACTGTTGGTGCAAGTGTTGCAAACATATTAAAAGATAATGAAGATATTATTACAGCACGTGCAGGAAAAGTTATTATTCCTAGTATTGGAGTGGTTAATAATTTAAATAAGAACAGAGATGTTAGTATTGAATTAACAGATGATATTAACAAAGTTCTAAATGATGATTCTATTGATGTAATTGTTGAATTAATGGGTGGGGTTGAACTTCCTTTTGATGTTGTTAAAACTGCACTTAAAAAAGGCAAAGCAGTAGTAACTGCGAATAAAGCCTTATTAGCATATCACCGTTATGAATTACAAGATTTAGCAGGTGAGACACCTTTTGAATATGAAGCAGCAGTTGCTGGTGGAATTCCTATTATTAATGCGTTAAGAGAGGGTTTAAGTGCCAATCATATTGAAAGTATTAAAGGTATCATGAATGGTACT
>CAJXWI010000660.1 GCA_913062735.1 uncultured Arcobacter sp. | reverse complement strand
TTAATAGTAGGAGCAGGATTGTTAGTACCTGCGCAGTTTGGTTTTGGAAGTGATTCAAAAGATGAAAAACTAAAAGAAAAAAATGCTAAGTATATTTTTAATTTTAGCTCACCGTATAAAACAGAAAATTTTGTAGCAACACCTCATGCTCATCTTGAGATTAAGAAACTCATTGAACAATATACAAATAATAAAGTATATGTAAAAATTCATGATGGTGGAGTTGATGGAAAAGGAACAAGACTTGCGGGTAAGGTAAAATTAAATAAAATCCAAGGTGCATTGGTATCTGTTTCTAATTTGTCTCCAATGATTCCAGAAATAGATATTTTAAATATACCTTTTTGGTCATCAAGTCCAGAAGAATATACTCGCCTATTTAATTCTAGCAGTTGGAAGAATCATATCTTATCCAAAACTAAAAAACATAAAACGCAAGTACTATTTCCATATGTTGTTGGAGCTAGAACAGCAACATCAACAAAAAAATATGGAAAACGAATTGTAAAACCAGAAGATTTTGAAGGTGTTAAATTTCGTATTCCAGGATCAAAAAGCTTGGCAGTTTTTTATAAACTAACCAAAGCTATTCCTCAAAAATTTCCATGGGCAACAGCAGGTAAAACCGCAAGACTTGGGAGATATCAAGCTATTGATCCATCCATCGCAGGACTTTATGCAGGGCCAATGGATTTAAAAGGGACATTGGGTGTTATCTCCGAAGTTGAAACCGTTCATGATGGTTGGGTAGCTATTGGAAGTACAGATTTTATTGAATCCTTAGATGCAAATACAAGAATCCAGTTTTTAGATGCAATGGAAGAGATTCAAAAAAAGCAAAGAGGTCTATATCAAAGTGCTAAAGATTTTTGTGTATCAGAATTTAATAAAAATGGAACAAAGATTTATACTCCCACACAAAATGAAAAAAATATCCTAGCAGATGCTTTTGGACATACAAATCCTGCTTGGGACCCTGTTAAGAAAAAGTTATTGGGAAAAAATGGAATGAAGATTTTCGATGAGCTTTATAAAGCTGCAAAAATATAGTGGACAGTACACCTTCAAAATAAATTTGTTTTTATTCTGAAGGTTCATAAGCTATAAGTTTGTTTTTGTCCCCCCCCATCTACAATATGTAAGTATATTTTGATGTAATTAAATATTTTTGAAGCTTGTCGCTTAATTAAATAATACAAAGGGCTTTATTTGCGTGCAATCATTATTACTATTTTACTATTAATATATCAACCACTTAAAGCTTATGATATAGTGTTTAGTGCAAATGAAAAATTAGTTGAGCAAAATGTCGCTCAATATATTATTGAAGATATTTATAAATCTATAGGTTTAAATTTAAAAGTATTCCCAATGCCCCCAAAAAGGGCAATGTTATCAAATTTAAACAGAAGTGTTGATGGTGAAATTGCTCGTATCACACCATATGGAGATGATAAGCCAAGTTTAATAAGAATTGAACCCAGTTATTATCATTTAGATTCAGCTGCCTACTGTTTAAAAACATCCAAAATTAATATTACGAAAAGAGAAGATCTTGAAATGTTCAGGGTGGCTAGGATTAGAGGAGTTGCCCATTCCAATCATGCAACAGTAAATGTAAAAAATGTTGTAGATTTAAATGGAGCAACTCATATGTTTGAATTTTTATTAAGAAAAAGAGCAGATGTTGTTATTGACACTGAAATTAATGGAAGACGACTATTAGAACAAGACAAATTCAAACACAAGATTAAGCTTTGTGGCGTTTTTAAACGATATGAACTTTTTAGCTATATTAATGAAAATAAAAAAGATATTTTAGAAAAAGTTTCTAAAAAAATTGGGCTACTGAAGAATACAGGAAAATTGAAGTATATGATTCAAAAAGCTGAAAGAAAAGCTCTATTAATGCCATCTAAAAAATATTAAGTTTACAATCTTTATTCCCTAGGTTCTATTATTATATTAAGTGATAATAAAATAGAATAAAAAACCACAAGAAAATTTATCTTGAGCAAGTCAAGAGACATCTTTCTCAGTACGAAAATATTGTAGGCACCAGTGTTGAAGGTGTAAACAGAAAAGAATTTATTGCTAAAGTTAGTGAAACATATAGTAAATAGAGTTCAAATACTCATAAAGAGTTCTATTTACTGTCACTGCTCAATGGTATCACATATTTTGAGAGAAAGTCCCCTGTTCTAAAATCTATCACGTTTTCAAACAATTCATAATCATCTCCAGTGCCACGTTTATAGGAAGAGTTGGGAAGCCAATAGCCATAAATATAATCTATGGTTTTTTTAGTAAGCTCAGCATTTATATCTGTTTTGATCTCAAAAATCGCCACTTTTTGCTTGGGCAAAACATGTGTTTTCATTCCTTCCGGAAAT
>CAJXWI010000659.1 GCA_913062735.1 uncultured Arcobacter sp. | reverse complement strand
ATCTCTTTATACCCAACAAGATTTTTTCTTAAAAATAGAAAATCAAAAGAAGAAGTTATTGTAATGCCAAAATCAATAATCATGGTTATTCGAATGGAATTATTATTGGTATTTATTATGCCTTTCTTAGGTGTTTTATTGGCAAATGGTTAATAAGAAGAAATATTAAGGATATTTAATATGGAAAAGTTTTTAGAAGAAAGTTCTCATATTGATTACTCAAATCAAGAGATCCAAACTTTAGCAAAAGACTTAGCAAGTTCCTGTAATACGGATGTAGAGATAGCACAAAAGTGTTTTCTTTATGTCCGAGATGAAATCCTTCACTCAGGTGATTATAAAAAAGACACCACTAGAACTGCAAGTGAAGTATTAAAATATAAAACGGGTTGGTGTTACGCTAAAAGTCTTCTTTTAGCAGCACTTCTTCGAGCAAACAAAATACCTACGGCTTTATGTTATCAACGACTTAGTTGCTCTGAGTACAAAAAAGATATTTACTGTCTTCATGGATTAAATGCCATTTATTTAAAAGACTTTGGATGGTTCAAAGTGGATGCTAGAGGTAATAAAAAAGGTGTTGACGCGCAGTTTATACCTCCTATTGAAAAACTTGCCTTTGAACTAGGTGAAAACGAATACAACTTACCAGATTTGTATGCACAACCACATGAATCAATAGTACATGCACTTAATACTAATAGAAGCTATGATGAAATGATTAATAACTTCCCTGATATTTAAATTAATAAATGAAAAGGAGAAAAGTTTTCTCCTTTTCATTTATTATGAAACCTAAAATTCCTTTTACCTTTTTACAACAATATATTATTTTAGCTATACTTTTAGACAAAAAATATTACCAAAATAAAAGGGACTTTTATGAAAAAAATACTATTAAGTGTATTTCTGGCTTCCACTCTATTTTCACAAGAAACAACAAAAATACAAAAAAGTGAAAACCTTTCTTTAACAATTTATAACAATAACCTAGCAATGATTAATGAAGAGAGATCTTTAAATATTAAAAAAGATGGTACTCAAAAACTAATTTATGAAGGAATTCCTTCTTCTGTTATCTTTGAATCAATAATTCCATATTTTTCAAAACCAACAACACTTTATTCTCAAAATTATCATTATGATATTTTATCTTTGAATAAACTTTTAGAAAAACATATTAACAAAGAAATTATCTATAAAGACTATACAGACGAGTATACGTTTAAAAGAGAAAAAGCAATTTTATTATCTCTCAATCCAATTTTATTACAAAAAAATGAAGAAATCATCTCAGGTATAAAAGCCACAGATATTATCTTTTCTAAACTTCCTAGTGACTTGATTACCAAACCAAGTTTGGTGTGGAAAACGACTTCTAAAAAAGGGGAGCAAAAAATTAAGTTAAATTATCTTACACGAAATATTTCATGGAAAAGTGACTATATCCTTAATCTTGATGGAACAAATTCTTTAAATGGATGGATTAGCATACAAAATAATTCAGGTACTGTTTACAACAATGCCAATATATATGTAATTGCAGGGGACGTTAAAACTAACAGACCTATGGTACGAAAAGGAACGCAACGCTATGAAATGGCTTCAATGGATACCATGGCTAGCTCACCTAAAGTTGCTCAAAAATCATTTTCAGGATATCATTTATACACAATACCTTTTAAAGAAACTATCAATAATAATGAAAAGAAACAAATAAATTTTATAAATAAAAGTGCTTTAAAAGTCCAGTCAAAAGCTACGAGTAACAATGGCATTTACTTTCATCGATTCTCAAAAATAAAAGCACAAAACTTTAATCATAAACTTGAGCTAAATAATACAAAAGAAGCAGGACTTGGACTTGCCCTTCCAACTGGAACTGTTCGTGTATACAAAAAAGATGAAGGTATTTCTCATTTTATAGGTGAAGATAGAATCAAACATACTTCTAAAAATGAAGAGATATCTTTACACATAGGAAAGTTTTTTGACATCACACAAGATGTGACCCAACTTTTCAATAAAAAAACAAGAGAGTCTGTACGCACTAAATATAGTAGACTCATTGAAAACAAAACCGACAAAGCAAGATTAGTAGAAATTACGGAGAAGGTTTATTCTAATAATATAAAAAATATTGATGCAAGTAATACGTGTGCAAACAATTGTACTTTTAAAAAAGAAGGACTTAATAGTTATACTTACACTATTAAATTAAAAGCTCAATCAAAGTACAAGTTTGTAGTTGATTATGAGTTGTTTTATTCACAACCTTTAGGCCAAAAAATTAAGTCATAAAAATATCATAGGAAACAGCAATAATTGGATTGTGTACCTAAATCAATTTGGTTATACTCTTCAATTATAAAATAGGGTAAGTAAAAAGGGAAA
>CAJXWI010000658.1 GCA_913062735.1 uncultured Arcobacter sp. | reverse complement strand
ACAAACTACTCTTATGAAAAACGAGCGAAAGAGCTTGAAAAGCAAAAAAAGAAAGAAGAAAAACGTAAGAAAAAACAAGCACTAAAAGATGGTGACGTAAACGAAGAAGAAACTTCGTCTGATTCAGATACCTCTTCTACTACAGAAGATTAAATAACTATAGAGCCCACTATTAGGGCTTTATAAACTTCCAAAGACTAGGCTACAATTATATTTGAAAGTATTAAGACACTACTTTATTTCGACCAGATTCTTTAGCTTTGTATAGTGCAATATCAGCTCTTGAAAAAACATCTTCATAATTTTTATCACCCGCTATAATACACGATACACCAATACTAAATGTTATATTTATAGTTCCAACCCACTCACCTGTTATTAATTGAGCCTCTTGATGTTTACGAATACGCTCAGCCAAGGCGACGGCGTCTTTTATTTTGGTATGTGGAAGTAGAATTGCGAATTCTTCTCCTCCTATTCTACATAATACATCCTCATCTCGAATTAAAGACTTACATGTTTTACTCATACTTTGTAAAACCATATCTCCTACAGGATGACCATAAGTATCATTTATTTTTTTAAAATAGTCAATATCAATAATCATGATAGACATTTCAAGTTTATGTCTAATACTTCTTTTATATTCATGTGTACATGATTCAGTAAAATGTCTTCTGTTATGTAACTCGGTTAAAGAATCAGTAATTGATTCATATTTTAGTTTTTCTTTTAGTTTATGTAATTCTGTAATATCTGATGAAAAACCAATAAGTATTTTATCGTCATTTTCTAAGGTATAGGGTAGTTTTACACTCCAATAGTGTTTTAGTTCTCCATTTGGACTGGTTATTGATTCTTCATCGGCTTGTTGGATACCGCTTAAAAACACCTTTTTATCCATTTCCCAGAAAGTATCAGCCATGTCAAGAGGTAATACTTCTGTATCTTTATATCCAATAATATCTTTTACTTTTTTTCCAAATAATTCAGCCACTCTTGAATTTACATAACGAAAATATCTATTACTATCTTTCATATAAATATATGCGTCAACATTATCTAGAATAATATTAAGTAAGTTTTTTTGTTCAACTAACTCCCTCTCCAAATTTTTAAGTTTACTTATATCTGCAGAAATCCCACTCATACCATAAACTTTATCCATAGAATCATAAAGTGGCTTTTTTACAGTCCAATAGTATTTTGTTTCACCTGTTTCTTTTATAATATTTTTTTCTTCATTTTCAATTGTTTCTTCGTGCTCAATTACTCTGATATCATTTTCACTTAATTTATTTGACAATTCTAAATCAAAAAAATGTGTATCATCTTTACCTAGAACTTGACCTAAAGGTTTGTTAAATAAATCAAGAACAAGCTGATTAGCGTAGGTATAACACCTATTTATATCTTTTGTATAAATATATGCTCCTACATCATTGAGTATAACTTTAAAAGATTCTAACTCATTGTGGTATTTTTTCATTTTTAAGTTGTTCTTACTTGCCATATATACAAGACCAAAAGTAAGCACCATAAATAAAGACATTAACCCAACAGTAAACCATGAAATTTTTGCTGAGAGTTTATCAAACTCATTAATTTCTTCTGAAAAATCATAGTAAAATTCAAAAGCACCTATAAAGGTCTCATCTTTCATAATGGGAATATATATTTCAATAGTATGGTTAGAGAAGTTTTTACTATATATCTCGCCTTTTGCAACAATATTAAAAAAATAGTCTTTGTCTGTAACTGTGCCTATTTTTTCCTTGTTAGATGAATATATCACTTTCCCTTTGTTTGAGAAATAATGCAACTTATTAATATGGAGTTCAGGCATAAGAGTTTTCATTCGAAGATCAAGTTCTTCTTTACTTGAATTTACATAATCAATTGAGTGGGATAAATAAATAGCCAGTCTTTGTGTTTCACTAATTATATTACTGGTAATTTGCTTTTTATATAAGGGAGTAAAAACACTATTAATAGTCATTGCAAGTATTATAAGTGAGCAGAAAACTATTACTAAAATAGTTAAATACATTTTAGTTCTAAAAATATTGTCTATAATGGGATTCGTTTTTTTCATTACTTAGCCTTAACAATAATTATATTATGAACAAATCAATCCAAAGCTGCTAATATAAATTTTATCACACTTAATCTTGCTTTTCAATATATCATCCATAAAGAACTAGTATATCGATACTTATCCTAATAAAAATCTGTGATATTTTAAACACAATTTAAAAATATTGAATCAATCAATAACGTTTTTTTATCACTACACATTAAACTACACTCTTTAATGTATAATACAATTCAATTTAAAATCATATATTTTATAGATAATTAAAGGAAAAAAATGAAGAATAAAATAAAAAAATGTTTAAGA
>CAJXWI010000657.1 GCA_913062735.1 uncultured Arcobacter sp. | reverse complement strand
GAGGTGGCTTACCAATAACTACGTGTATTGCCTGTACACTTTTTGGTTCTGTTTCTGGTTCAACTCAAGCAACAGTTGTTTCCGTTGGTTCAATTATGCGACCAAAACTATTAAAAGCAGGTTATAAAGATTCTTTTATTTTAGCACTAATTATTAATGCAAGTGATATCGCTTGGCTAATTCCTCCTAGTATTGGTTTGATTTTATTTGGAGTATTAGCAAATGCGAATATTGCAGAACTATTTATAGCAGGAATTGGTCCTGGAATTATTTTGGCTTTACTGTTTTCAGTTTATTGTTATGTTTATTCGCTTTATTATGAAAAAAGTATTACCTTATCTGTAAAAGCAGACTGGCCTAAACGATTTACAGCTATTCGAAAATCTATTTTACCCCTAGGTTTTCCTGTTTTAATTGTAGGTGGAATTTATTCAGGTGCATTTACACCAACAGAAGCTGCCGCTTTTTCTGTTTTGTATGCCATTATTTTAGAAGTAGTAATTTATAAAAAACTTGGCTTAAAAGATATTATTGATTCTTCTTTAAGTACAGGATTAATAACAGCAGTAGTATTTATACTTGTAGGGGCAGGCCAGGCTTTTTCTTGGTATATCTCTTTTGAAATGATACCTCAAGAACTCTTAAGTAGCTTAAATTTAGAAAATGCAAGTCATGAATATATTTTATTTGTTATTTCAGTAGCTTTTGTAATTGGATGTATGTTTGTTGATTCCATTGTGGTTTTACTTATTTTAATACCTGTATTCATGCCAATCATTGATAGCTCAGGAATTGATCCTGTATTAGTGGGTGTTGTGGTTACCTTGCAAATGGCAATAGGATCAGCAACTCCTCCTTTTGGATGTGATATTTTTACAGCCATTGCCGTCTTTAAAAAGTCCTACTTAGAAGTGGTTAAAGGAATTTTACCTTTCTTTTTAATACTAGTATTAATGTCAGCAATACTGATATTCTTCCCTGATTCTGCTTTATTCTTAAGAGATTTAGCTTTTGACAAATAATAAAAAATAAAAATAAAAATAAAAAAATAGGAATAAAAATGATAAATGAATATAAAAAATACTTAAATGATACAGAGTTTTATGATAACAGTGACGCTACAGTGCAAGGTGAATATGAGCACCAAGATATATTAAGTTTAGAAGCATTTGAAAAAGCTTCTAAAGAGATTACTTCATGGGATGATTATTCTATCACACCTTTAGTTTCTTTAAAAGAATTAGCAAAAGAAACAGGTGTGTCAAAATTGTTTTATAAAAATGAACATTACCGATTTGCACTTAAAAGTTTTAAAGCTTTAGGTGGGGCATATGCGGTTGCCAATTTATTAATTGGAAAATTAAAAGAAGAAGGAATTGTAGCTACTTCTAAAGATTTATTAGCTGGAAAATACAAAGATATTACAAGTAAAATTACTGTTTCTTGTGCAACAGATGGTAACCATGGTAAATCTGTAGCTTGGGGTGCGAGAAGTTTTGGATGTAATTGTGAGATTTTTATCCATTCACATGTAAGTGTTAGCAGAGAAAAAGAAATAGCTAAATATGGAGCTAATGTTAATAGAATTGATGGGAACTATGATGATTCTGTTCATATCGCTGATAAAATGGCAGAAGAAAAAGGTTATTTTACGGTCTCTGATACTTCTTATGAAGGGTATACAGAAGTTCCTAAAGATGTAATGCAAGGCTATACAATAATGGTGGATGAAGCGTTAAAACAAATGGCTTGTAAACCTACTCATGTATTTTTACAAGGAGGAGTAGGTGGAATGGCAGCAGCTGTTGCTTCTTTTATTTTAGAAACGTATGGAAAAGATTCTCCTATTTTTGTAATGATAGAACCTACAAATGCCGCTTGTTTATTAGAAAGTGCTAAAAATGGAAAACCAACTGTTGTACATGGAGAGTTAGAAACAGTAATGGCTGGACTTTCTTGTGGGGAAATTTCACTTTTAGCTTGGAAGATTCTAGAAAATAAAACAAAAGGTTTTTTCACAATTCCAGATGAACCAATTGCAGAAGTTATGAAATATCTATCTACTTTAGAAGAGCCTGTTGTTGCAGGAGAATCAGCAGTTGCTGGGCTTGCTGGATTTATGATTATTCAACACGATGAAGCGTATAGAAAAGCTCTTGAAATAGATGAAAATTCTAAAATATTATTCTTAGGTACTGAGGGTGATACAGACGCAGTAGTATATGAAAAAATGGTTGGAAAATCTTCAGCTGAAGTTTTAAAAAAGGCATAGTTATGGAAAAAATGTTTGAAGGCATTCCTTTTGATAAGATATTAAAAAGAGCAGACTTTTATAAAGAAGAGATATACAGATTTACAAGAGATTTAGTACGATGCCCAGGAGGTTCAGGGGATGAATCTTTGG
>CAJXWI010000656.1 GCA_913062735.1 uncultured Arcobacter sp. | reverse complement strand
CCAACTAATGAAGGATAGGTCATATTACAAGAGTGATCAAAAGAATTTGCAAAATCTATTCCACTTTCATTGGCTTGTAACTGAGGGGCTGCTCCTAATCCATTACATACTAAGACTTTATCATAGTTCTTGTATTCATTATCTTCACAAGCTAAGACAAAAGTATTATTATTTTTTTTGATACTTGTAATTAGTGTTGATGTATAGACATTAATACCTAAGGATTCAACACTTAGTATTAGTAAATTAACAACAGACTTCGCTTCATTAGATAAAGGATATACCTTATTGCTTTCTTTTATATCTAAGAGTAATCCAATACTCTTACAAAAACTCTCAAAAGCTTTAAAATCAAATACCTTTAATGCATGTTCTACAAAAGAAGTATCTTCGCCTATATAATTTGCAGAGCTTACTTGTGTATTGGATATATTACAACGTCCATTTCCACTTGCTAAAATCTTTTTACCTATGGCTTTATTTGCATCAAAAATATCTATATGCAAATCTTTATTTAATCTTTTAGAAGTAATTGCAGCAACAATACCAGCTGCACCTCCTCCTACAATAGCTATTCTCAAATATACCCTTTAATCTTTATAAAATACAGCTAAGCAGATTGTTGTTTCGCTTATACTTGTATACTTCACTCTGTGTTTTTCGTTTATTTTTATATTATAGTAATCGCCTGTATTTAATAATACTTCTTTATTCTCAAACTCTAAGACCATACTACCTTCTAAAATAATAATGAATTCATTTTCTACTTGCTCATACCAAAACCCTTCTTCTGAGACTTGTCCATTAGAAACAATTCGCTCAATTCTTATAGAATCATGTTTTAGGATGTTTAGAAAATCTTCGTTTTTTTCATCGATTTTAATATTTGCAAATATATTATTCATTTTATGCCCTTCTACTATTCTTATTATAGCATTTTACTTTTTAGAAAAAATGTTATATACTTTATTCTTTAAGATACATCTGTATAAAAAGCAATATTCATATAATACCTATTTACTATGGTATATAAATTTAACAATTTAAGACTTCTTGTTTTTTAAGTAATTAAAAACTTAATATAATTCTACAAACTCCCATTATATAGTCATTAAAAAGAATATAACAAGAAAAATATTATTATGTTTTTGAATAATAATATTAAATATTTGGACTTAATTATTCAATCATGATTAAAATACTTGACTTAGATAAAAAAATACTCTATACTTCGTACACAAAATTAAAGAGAAGGAGATAAAATATGCAAAAAGAAACGATTGCATTACATGCTGGATATGATAAAAAAGAAGGTTATGGTTCAATGTCTGTGCCTATTGCACAAACAACTGCTTATGCGTTTAGAGATGCTGAACATGCTGCAAATTTATTTGCACTAAAAGAACTGGGACCTATTTATACACGATTAAATAACCCTACTACTGATGTTTTAGAGCAAAGATATGCGCAATTAGAAGGTGGTGCTGGTGCCTTATGTGTTTCATCTGGTCAAAGTGCAATTTTTTATGCCATTATCAATGTGGCTGTTGCTGGTGACAATATTGTTATCTCTGATAAATTATATGGTGGAGCTGTTACTTTATTAACACATACTATTAAACGTTTTGGAATTGAAGCTAGAATTTTTAACAGTGATGATGCTTCAAATTTAGATGAATTAATAGATGATAAAACAAAAGCTATCTTTTTTGAATCTTTATCAAATCCTCAAATTGCTATTGCAGATATTGAAGAAATTGTAAGTATTGCACAAAAAAACGGTGTTCTTACTATTTGTGATAATACGGTTGCAACTGCTGCTTTATTTAATCCATTATCATGGGGAGTAGATGTAGTTGTTCACTCAACATCTAAATATACCTCAGGTGCAGGAACTGTTATTGGTGGAATCATTATTGAAAGAGATAATTTAGCACAGTTTTTTAAAGACAATGCAAGCAGATATGCTGATTTCACACAGCCTGATTCTTCTTATCATGGTTTGGTTTATGTAGATGTTCCTTTGCCTAACTTTACGCTTCGAGCAAGATTAGCACTTGCAAGAGATATAGGAGCAGTTCAATCTCCACATAACTCTTGGTTATTAATTCAAAGTTTAGAGACTTTATCTTTAAGAGTAGAAAAACACTCTTCTAATGCGCTTGAAGTTGCACAGTTTTTAGAATCACATGCAAAAGTTTTAAAAGTATCTTACCCAGGATTAAAATCAAATCCGTATCATGCAAAAGCAAACAAATACTTTAAAGATGGACAATCTTCTGGTTTGATTTCTTTTGAAGTATCTTCATACGAAGAAGCAAAAAAAGTTATTGATGCTGCTAAATTATTTTCAGTTGTTGTAAATATTGGGGACAGTAAATCTTTAATTGTTCACCCAGCATCTA
>CAJXWI010000655.1 GCA_913062735.1 uncultured Arcobacter sp. | reverse complement strand
CTTTTATTACAACAATCGCGACTGTTCGTTTAGCTGCACTAAAATTTAACGCCAAAATCAGGTGCGCCATAGGCGTCACCTTGATTTTTTTGTGAGGTTTCGATTAGATTCAACAATCCAAGAGTATAATATTTTTTCTGATTCACTAACTAAAATATATGCACTGTCTAAGACTCTTCCATTATGTAAATCAAACATTGCAGTGGCACCGAGCCTCCATCTCCAGTAGCCCCTACATGTGTATTGAGTAGTAAATCCTTCAATATTTTCTAAGGAATACCCTTTGGTATCACGGGGTAAGCATCTAAATGATGTTGGTGCTTTTTTATCATCAATAAGCTCAAATCTAGGATGATATTCGGAAAGGGATTCACTTTCTATATCGCTGTATCTAGAGCAAACCCTAACATTTAACCTATTAATGTCGCGGTGTCTTTTATTAAAACAATGATTTTCTATGTCTTGATAGCGAAATGAATCATCTTTTATATTCTCGAAATTCATCATTAACGTTATGTGTTGTTCATATATATTTTCTTCATTATATCCTTCAACCTTTATACCGCCATTTGGGATCAGCTTTACAATTCCATCATATAATCCAAAACTAAAGTGGGCACTTTTTAGTTTGCACTCACTAGTATAATGATCCGCCAAATTACCACCCAGACGCCAATCAGGAACTTTCATATCGAATCCAGCAGCTGTCTTATAAGTAATGAAACCACTACTTTTAATTTGGCAGTCTTCCAATGTTAGGTTTTGACGATCACCCTTTATCCCATCATTACCCAGAGTCACTAAATATGCTAACGCAACGACAACAACAATTACACTTACTATTTTTATCATTATGAATACCGAGGGAGCTGGAAGAAACTTAACGCCGCCAGCATGGGGCGGCGAAACGTAGTTGTTTTTTGTGTAGTGGAGCGACAGCGCAACGGGCAACAACACGAACGAAGTATTGACGCTCCTCTTGACTGTCCTTGTTAAGCATTACCTGCACAGTGCCTGTACTTAATATCTAGCCAGCCGCTTGGCTTACACGTACCAGCTAATATTTTTTTGATATTAGAAACACAGTTCCACTTGGGCAAGAAGTACTTATTTCATCAAACCAACTGGTGTATTTAATTAAATAATGATTTCTTTTTTCGGAAATGACTCTAACAGAGTTTCCTTGTCTTATTCCACAAGTTTCATTGTAAAAAAAAATTGTATCATGATTCTTAATGCCATACGGATTTTTAACTTTAACCCATCGCCATTCCTCGGCTAAATATTCCCACACTTCATTGTTTGATGAAAATACAAAGTTACTTAAAATTAGCAGTGATAAGACTAACTTTTTCACTTGTTCTCCCCCTTTATTCATTGATCAATTTAATGTGCTCTGAACCGGTAATTGACATAATTAGTTTAATCTCTTCAATTTTAACTCACCAAATTCATCGCATACTTTTATGTTCTTATTTTCCATACAATACTCTTAGATAGTTAATATAATTAGCATACTAACATAACAAAGTATCAAAAAATAATCTTTTATCGATACTTTTAAACATATATACTAAGATAAGAAGTTATTTTACAAGGAGAAGTATAAAAAATCTTCAGCTAGAAAAACGTTTAGTTTTCAGAAAATCTTTATACGATAAAATGGAATAGCAAACTGGAGTGGTAACCTGAATTCATACTCGGAATTTAACAATTCTGAGATAAAATAAAATGAATAAAGGTAATCATGAGAAAAAGTAAATATAGTAAAGAATTCAAAGATTCAACAGTTCAATTAATATTAAATGATAATGAAAGTGTTGTTCAAGTTACTGAAGATTTAGGTCTTAATTCAAAAACTTTATATCATTGGGTAACTATGTATAAAAAAGAGCACAATATTCCAACAAGAGCAATAAAATCACCTTCTACAAAAGAAACTCTATAAAGTACGCTTGTATTCTTAAAATAAAAGTATATTCAAGGATTGAAATAGAATTTGATATATATGAAATAGAAAAGAAAGAAATTCAGTTAAATGTATTAAGAAGTGTAATAAAAGATATGAATGATATATTATTCTTTAAAATAAAATCTAATACAAAAGCCTATCAAGAGTTTTCATTATTCATCGATAAATTGTCAACAGCTGAATCTTTATGTAAAAAGAATATTAAGGAAAGTCTTTCTTGTCGTAAAAATCAAGTCTCTAACTTGAAAGTCAATACTGAAACTCTTAAAAAACTTTTTTCATTAAAAAAAGAGCTTGAATGGTCATTTGTTGCGGAAACTGTTACTACATTACTTGACTATTACAATTATGATAAGATAATTTCAAGACTATCTAAAATTAAAATATATAATATCCCAAGAATGTTGGAAAAAACCTAATGAATTCAAAATTTAAAA
>CAJXWI010000654.1 GCA_913062735.1 uncultured Arcobacter sp. | reverse complement strand
TCTTTAACTAAATCTTGATTTGAATTTTCTAATAATAAAATTTTATTAAAAAATTCTTTTGCCTTTTGTTTTTCATTTTTTGAATAAAAAAATTCTGCTAATAAATACAAAGAATGCGATTTCCAAACACTGTCTGAGTTAATCACTGGCTGCAATATCTTTAATAACTCACTCTCTGTGCTTGTATCTGCATTGTAAAGAGCTTTTTTATAAATAATAAGATACTTAATTTCACTATCCAGTGAGGTTTTATTAATCAATATATCAAACAAGCTATTAATTTTATTTTTATCACTCACTAACTCATTATCTATCAAGTAATACAAAGCCAATGGAGAATAAGTTGGATCTTTATTTTCTACTATCTCTTGCATCGCTGATACTATCCCGGAATTATCTCCATTCTTATGTTTAATGATTGAACTATTATACTTATCTGAAATTTTAATTTTATTTTTATCTTGATAGATTTGATATGAGTAAAAACCTAGCAAAATTAATATTAAAATAATTAAAAAAGATATTTATAAAGCAAGGTACTCTTTTGCAAGAACAATTAATGAAAATCTAAAAAATGCTGTAGATGGATTATTTGTATCTGCAAAATTTGAAGAAAGTTTATATTCTCCAGAATTTGAAGAGGCATTAAAAGATTTAATGTCATGGCGAACAACTCAAGTAATAAAATCAAAACTTATTTCTAAATCAATATCTGTTTTAGATTTTTGCGAAGGGATAAAAAAACATAATTTAGATATTTTAAAGACTATTTTAGAGGAGGGAAGACGAATATTTTCAGATTCAGATATTAATTCAATCATTGAAAGAGCTCAACTAGATAATAAATATGAAGATTTTGAAGCTATTCACTTTGAAGACAAACCCGTACTGACTGTTACCAAAGTTTATATAGATGAGGCTGGCGTAGAAAAATATTTGCAACGCTCAATCTCTCAACTTTCTTTAGGTCAACAACAGTCTATTTTACTTGCTATACTTATACAGTCAAAGAGTACAGTGCCACTTTTAATTGACCAGCCAGAAGATAATTTAGATAGTGAATTTATTTACAAAACAATTGTTTCAAATTTACGAAAAATTAAAGAAACTAGACAAGTTATAATTGTAACACATAATCCAAACATTGCCGTTTTAGGTGATGCTGAACTAATTATACCTCTTAAAAGTACTAATATCAGAACACATATAATCAATCGTGGTTCAATTGACAAAAAAGAAACCATAGAGTTATGTTGTGATGTTTTAGAAGGTGGTCAACAAGCATTTGTTAGTAGACAAAATGTGTATGGAATATAAAAGCTAACAAGTACTAGCACCGAACAGCTAATCCGCTGTCGGTGAAGATAAACGTTAGACAACATAAAGGAATTAGATGAGTAATGCAGGTGGAGCAGCAACAAATGCCGGAATAAATTATCAACAAAGAGTTTCAGCAGCTTTTTTAACTTTATTATTAACTGATACAGATGTATCTGTATTTATTAATTGGCCACAATTTATTAATAAAACAATCGAAACTTTATTACTGGAAGGAAATTATGAAATAGATGATTTAATTATGAAACTTAATGATAATCAAATAATTTACATGCAAATTAAAAGAAGATTAAATTTATCAATATCTAAAAAAAGTGATTTCTATAAAACTATTGATCAATTTGTAAAACAGTTTTTACACAATAATAAAAATGAATCATTTTTTCTTGTAACCACAACATATTCTTCTTCTAAAATAACAAAAGAATTGAAAAAATTAACTGATAGTCTTAAATTAAATGACAATGCATTTAAAATAAATCCGTTAAACTTATCTGAAAATGAAATACTAAATAAGTTTACTAATATTACAAAACAATTGTATAGAGGTTATGTAAAAAGAGAAATGACTAATATAGAGTTTATTGAGTTTACTAAAAAAATTCATATATTGGTTTTTGAACCAGAGGTCAACTCAGCATCTGAAATAGCAATCCTTTCTTTACTCGCTCCAAAAATATCTACCAATGCATCATTGTTTTGGGATATTATTATTAGCAAATGTTTAACCTATGCATATAAAAGAGAGTCAATAAGTAAAGAAAATATACAAAAAATATTTTCGTCTTTTTTAATAAATAAAGATATTGTAAATACAAATTCTGATGATGAATTCAATTTAGAAAATATTTTACAACATACTTTACAAGATACAAATATTTCATCAGGAAAAGAAGTAATTTTATCAAAACCACATGTTGTTTTTAGCTCTCTTGGTGAGGATGTAAAATTAAATGATTATTATTTAATAGAACTTTATAGGTTTGACGACAATTGTAATAAAAGAGTTGAATTTGACAATAAATTTTGCATTTTTGTTGACAGTAATATTAAACTTGAAATTGTTTATAGAG
>CAJXWI010000653.1 GCA_913062735.1 uncultured Arcobacter sp. | reverse complement strand
TTGGAAACTTGAAACTATTATTTATCAACTATTTGATAAAAAAATTATATTAATTCCATATGGAGGTGATGTTTGGTCAATAAAACAAAATCATAATAGAATCCAAAAACTAGGACATATGATTAGTACTAAAAAATATTTCCTTTTAGATAAAAAAAGAGAAATGCGAATTTACCATTGGTCAAAATATGCTAATTTAATTATGGCAACAATAAATTATATAGATTTTTTACCCAGAATAGATATTTTGGTTTATCATGGACATGTAATAAAGGACATTTCTACATATTCATATAACTTTAAAAAAGACGTTAAACTCAAAATAATACACTATGCTAACGATACGGTTAGGAAGGGTAGTTCTTTTATTGAAGCAAGTTTAACTGACCAAGGGGGAAATATAGACTTAGAATTTTACTATGGTCAGACAAGAGAACTTGTTCTTTCAAAATTGGATGAGGCACATATATATATTGAGCAAATTACAGATGGTTTTTTTAGTTATTCTGCGTTAGAAGCTATGCTAAAAGGAAAAATAGTTTTTACATACTTGGATATAGAAATCAATCAAATGTATAAGATATTAGACAGTAGTTATTATATAAACTTTTTTGATAAACTACCTATAGTAAATGTTAATGATACTAATATAAAACAGAAAATAGAAGAATATATAAATAAAGATTTTGATGAACTAAAAGAAATTAGTTTAGAGACAAGAAGATTTGCAGAAAAACTAACTAAGGATAACGAAAAAATGTATTTAAAGATTTTTAAAGATTTAAGAGGGATATAATGTGTGGAATAACTGGATTTTGTAATATAGAAGACAATTTATTATTGCAAAAAATGAATAAAGAACTTTATCATAGAGGTCCAGATGATGAAGGGTACTATAGAAGTCCGAAGATCTCTTTAGCTATGAGACGATTAGCTATTGTAGACATAAAAAATGGGCAACAACCATATTTTTCTGAAAATAGAAAAGTGATTGCAATCTTCAATGGTGAGATTTACAACTATAAAAACCTAAGAAAAGAGCTAGATAAAGATAACTATAAATTTTCTTCGTTGCATAGTGATGGAGAAATTATTCCAAATTTATACTTGAAATATGGGGAAGAATTTGTTAAATACATTAATGGGATGTTCTCAATAGCTTTATATGATAAAAATAAAGATAAATTGTTTTTATTCAGAGATCGCATAGGTAAAAAACCATTATACTATACAATAATCAAAAAACAATTATATTTTGCATCAGAAATAAAAGCATTGTTAAAAATCAACCATGAATTTAGCATTGATAAAACCTCATTAGTTAATTATCTGCAATTAAAAAACACTTCTGCCCCAAATACGATTTATGAAGAAGTAAAACAACTTTTACCAGGCTGTTATTTGGAATATGATTTAAAGTCAAGCCAATATAATATAAAAAGTTATTGGAAAATAGACTTCCAAAATAAACTTAAATTAAACGAAAAAAAAATTGCAAACAATATTATAAATATATTAGAAGATGCAGTAAAACTTAGAACACAATGTGATGTAGAATATGGCTCATATTTAAGTGGTGGTGTTGATTCTAGCTTAATTACATCTATAATTTCACAAAAAATAAATAAAAATATTAAAACTTTTTCTCTAGGCTATGAAGATAGCTTTAAAAATAAAGAAGATGATTTGTACTTTGCAAGGGAAGTATCTAAGAGATTAGGAACAAAGCATTATGAGATGATATTAACATCAAAAGAAGTATTCTCAGAACTTGAAAATATTTTAAAATCATTTGATGAGCCTTTTAGTGGAACCATAAGTACTTATTTTTTAAGTAAATTAATTTCAAAGCATGTAAAGGTGGCACTTTCAGGAGATGGAGCAGATGAGCTTTTTGGGAGCTACTTAACGCATAGGCTAAGTAATCCAATTGAATACTATATCAGAAATATCAAAAATAAACACTTCTCAAAACTTACTAAACATGATATTTCAAACATAAAACCATTTAATAGTATTGAACAATATAAATTTTTAGAAAAAATGGCAGATTCGTCAGTATTGAAATTTAGAGATAAACTAAATGTTTTTACAACTGATGATTTAAATCTATTATTTAATGATAAAAAACCATATTCTTCCTACTCTAAATTTGAAGATAAATTAACATCTAGGAAAATGCTTGATTGCTGCCTAGAAATTGATCAGATTGAATTATTACCAAATCAAATACTTCCTTTTGTGGATAGATTATCTATGGCACATTCAGTTGAAGTTAGGGTTCCATTTTTAGACTCCAGATTAGTTGAATATGCGGCAAGTATCCCTAGTTCATTAAAAATTCGAAAAGGAGTGAATAAGTATATTTTAAAACAAGCTTCTTCTCACTATTTAAATGATAAAATTGTTAAT
>CAJXWI010000652.1 GCA_913062735.1 uncultured Arcobacter sp. | reverse complement strand
TTTGCAGTTTTTAATAAAGATGTGCTTTCAAATCACTTTATTGTAATTTCAAACAGTAAAACAAATGATTTTTCTCATGTTATTGCTGGAAATGAAAAAGATTTACGTCCAAGACTAGCTGATGGAATGTTTTTTTATAAAAATGATTTAAGAGTAGGGCTTCAAAATGAAGGTTTGAAAAAACTTGTTTTTGTCGAAGGTTTAGGATCAATGCATGATAAACTTCAAAGAGAAGTAAAAATTGCGCAATATTTAGCAGATGCATATAATATTACAAATAAAGAAGATATAAAAAAAGCTGTACTAATGGCAAAATCTGATTTAATGAGCGAAATGGTATATGAATTTACTGAGCTTCAGGGTTTAATGGGATACTATTATGCTAAAGCAGCAGGTGAGAATGAAGATATTTATACTGCTATAAAAGAACAATACCTTCCAGATGGAGAAGATTCTGATTTACCATCGTCCGTATTTTCATCTATTATTGCACTTTCATATAAGCTAGATAATTTAATGGGATTGTTTTCAGTAGGAAAAATTCCTACAGGATCAAAAGATCCTTTTGGACTTAGACGAGCAGCTTCTGGGATAGTAAAAATTGTAATTGAGCACAAACTTAGTTTTGATCTAAATAAGCTAATAAGTAACTTAGCATCTAATTATCAAGGTTTAAATACAAAACAGTTGGAAGGTTTTTTCAACGAGCGTTTATTTAAAATTTTTGATGTTAATCCTTCTGTATTAAAAGCAGTTCTGGGAAGCGGTGAAAAAGATATATTTAATATCTCTAAAAAATTATGTGCTTTAAACCCTTTTGTACTAGAAAATGATTTTAAAAACCATGTAGCTACATTTAAAAGAGTTGCAAATATTATTAAAGACCTAGACTTATCTAAAGAACTTATCATCAAGGAAACTTTGTTAAGTGATAAAGAAGAACTTACTTTATTTGCTGAATACAGTAAAATTGTATCAAAAGAATATACATGTTATGAAGAAGAGTTAAAAGCCTTATTTGCTTTAAAACCGGCGCTTGATGCATTCTTTAATAATGTATTCGTAAATCACGAAGATGATAATATCAAAAACAACAGAAAAAATCTTATCGCATTAGTATATCTAGCATTTAGAAATATCGCAGATATTAAAGAAATCACGATATAAGACTATAAATGATAAGAAGCCTCTATAATAGAGGCTTCTTATCAAACTAATAACTTGCTGTAAATATTTTAATAAATAAGATTAGAAGAGCTACTTCAAGGCCTTGAATATAAAAAGTTCATTCTTTTGAATTGTTTTTCTCTTTACATTCTAACTCTCAAAATAATACAATAAGAATATTAGCGTTTCAATTTATTTAAAAGCAATTAAATTTAAACGTTCAAATATATTTGTATTTTTTATATAATATAGCTAAAAGATTTTATACTATCCAAATGCGTAAATAAAGGAATATAACAGTTTAATAAGATATTATTTATTAAACTAAATTATATGACTAAAAGGTTATTTATGAAATTGTTATTTTGTTTATTATGTTTTATAAATATTCTTTTTGCTGCTTCGCCTGTAATAAAAATAGCAATTACTAAAAATATGATTCCTTATTCTTTTATTGATGAAAATAACAAAGCCAAAGGTATGTTGGTTGATTACTGGAAACTTTGGGCCTCTAAAACACAGCAAAAAATAGAATTTGTTCCCTTATCTTGGTCTGAAACACTAGAATCTATTAAAATAGGTGAAGTTGATATTCATTCTGGATTATTTATGAATGAAGAGAGAAAAGAATATATAAAATTTATAAAACCCATTTATCAAGCTAGGTCACAAATATTTATAAAAGTTAATAAAATAAAAGAAATTATTAACATTGATGATTTAAACAATAAACGCTTGGGCGTAATTTCTAATTCTTATTTCGATACTTATATTAAAAAAAACTTCCCAAAAATAAATATTAAGGCCTTTGAATCTAATAAGACACTAATAGATTCTTTTTTTAAAGAAGAAGTTGAGGCAATAATCGATGACAGTTTAATTATATGGTCTCATATGGTAAAAAGGTATAAACATAATGAAGTAGCTTCTTTGGGGGATTTTAGTGTTAATAAATGGTTTTATTCTGCTATACAAAAAAATACAAACAATAAAAACCTTGAAAATAAAATCATTCAGGGAATGAGTTTAATTTCAAAAGAAGACTTAATATATATTAAAAATAAATGGGCAATTGATAAGGGCTTAAATTTTTACAAAAGAAAAGAAAATATTTTTACATCTATGCATGTCAGACATATAATTTTCTTTTTTTAAGTTTTTGTTCATTGGGATTGATACAATCAAATCAATTGTATCTCTCCAGAATGAAGTTAAAACCTCAGTATAGATATGATCAACATTTACTT
>CAJXWI010000651.1 GCA_913062735.1 uncultured Arcobacter sp. | reverse complement strand
ATTTCTGGAAGATTACAAATCATTTTTTCATAATGGATATCAATATCTACCTATAAAATCTCCATATACAGGTAAAATTTGGTTAGATAGGAATTTAGGTGCAAAAACAGTCTGTCAGAATAAAAAAAATAAACAATGTTATGGAGACCATTATCAGTTTATGGGAGAAGGTATAGATATTTGTCCTTCTGGGTTTAAAATACCAAATATAAACGAATTACGTAATGAAAATATAGATTTTTTAAAACTACCATTAGCAGGGAAACGCTTTTATAGTAATCATAAACTAGGATATGTCGACCAATATGCGTATATATGGTCAAGTAGCATCAAACAAACGGGGAAGGGGAGAAATAATCCTTGGCATCTATCTGTACAGCATAATAATTATGTAACATTTGATGTTTATGATAAAAATGGTGGGTTATCTGTTCGATGCATTGGGATTTAAATACCTACAAGATGAAACTATTGGTGAAAAATAAATATACTTCACTTCTTTTATGTGAGTAAAGACAATTTTTTTGTCATATGAATAATAAAAACTTAAACTGAAAAGGATTTACATAAATGAAATATACTATAACCATGCTACTATTTATACTTTTGTCAGGATGTCAGAAATCCAATATCTCAATACCTGATTTAACTGCAATGTTGAAGTTGAATTCACCAAAGGAAACTGTAGAAAAAAAGAATACTAAAACAGATTTAAAAACAACTCAGGTTCAAAAACTAGAGCCAAAAGAAGAATTTGAAAGAACTATTTCTTATCAAGATATCATTGTAAAAATAAATAATATTAATACAAAGAATAAAAACAATATAAGAATTAAAGAGATAGTTAAAGAATATCAATATAATACAAGTGATGATGATAGTAAAAATAGTGCAAGAAAAAAAGCACTTAATCAGGTTAAACTACTGATTCTTGAAGAAATAGGTGTATTTGTTGAAGGTTATCTGGAACTTAATAAAGTAGTTGAAAATGAAAAATATCAAAAATATTTTAAGCAAGAAATAAAAAATCTTACAGCAGGTATCATAAAAACAAGAATACTAGATGAAAGATATGATGGGAAAACTTACTATGTTAAAGCAAGTGTATTAGTTGACCCAGATAGTGTATCAGAGGGTATATCTGAAATACTGAAAATAAAGGCAAACAAAAGTGAGATAAATAAACTTACAAAACTACTCAAATCAAAAGAACAAGAAATAGATATGAGAAGTAGTGAAACTATTAAACTTCAAAAGAAAATTACTAAGCAAATGTTAATAAATCAAGCCAAAGAAGAAGAATTAAAATTGATACATCAGGTAAAATCAGAAGAATTAAAATTAACACAAATTAAACTACAAAAGAAAATTACCAATAAGCATCAATTAATCAAGCAAAAGTAGAAGAATTAAAATTAATACAAAAAAAACTTCTAATTGCTGAAGGCCAACTTCAAAAGTATAATATTAAAGAAAATAAAATTAGAACTAAATTGAATAAAATACTAAATAGAATTAACACTGAAACTTATAATGTAAGAAATAAAATATCTCTAGGTATGACATCAAATGAAGTAATACAATTGATGGGACTTCCAAATTCGACATCTAACTGTGCAGAAGGATTATTTTATAACTACGGAAAAGTTTGGGTAGTATTTAAAGAGAAAATAGCATATACACTGTTAGACCATAGTTCATATAGAGGACCTTGTTATATATCAAGCTATTAATTATTAAGGATAATTTCCTTGATAAAAATAGATATATTAAAAAACTATTAACTAATAAATATGTGATTGCTAACAGTTGTATTAATCTAATACTTCTCAAAAAAATTATAATAATTTTTTGGTAGATTGTCGTTATTCGTAAATACAACAAGAATAGTAGTTTATGAAATGATTAAGTTGATAGTGGTGACATTTAGTAATTAAAATTTTAAGGATATGAATTTATGAGATTTTTTTTTAGTATATTGATTATATTTACACTGTCATATGCAGGTACAATCCCAAATTGGTATTTAAGTATAATAGCCAATACATCGAACTCTGAAATTATTGGGTATGGACAAGCAAAAAGTCTTGATGAAGCCAAGATAAAGGCTAGAGAAGATATTGCTAAGCAAATAAAAATCACCATAAGCTCAACGACTATTCAAGATACAAGTTTAAGTAATGACAATCTATATAACTCATACAGTAAAAAAATTAAAGAAAAAACCGTAGCAAATCTCCAAGATATAAAACTGATAAATAAATATATAAATGAAAATGGTGAAATCTTTGTGGCATTGAGTTTCCAAAATATTCCTTTTTTAAATCGTTTGGTAAAAAAACTTGATTTATCACAGTGTAATGAAAAACAAAACAGCTATATGAAAAATACTTTACTTATATCAAATATAAATT
>CAJXWI010000650.1 GCA_913062735.1 uncultured Arcobacter sp. | reverse complement strand
GGGAAAAAATAAAAAGTAGTGATTAAGTTCTAGTTTATTATTTAAAGCATCTGCACTAGAGCTATCATAATCATATTCTGCTTCAATTTTTTTGTAATCTACTTTTATCGTGTCATTATTTGTAATATTATATCCAGCAGCAAAATTAAAGGTTTTATTATCAAACCCATCTTTTTCATAACCTAAATCATCACTTTTAGTTCCGTAATTAGCACTACCTTTTTTTGCTTCAAATGCACTTATCCCATCACTAGATGTCTTATTTACATTTAATTTAAGAAAATATTTTTTTTCAACCTTAGAAAGTGTTGCAGCTAATTTTTGAGTATTAAAACTACCTTTTTCAATTAAAAAACTTCCATGAGTACCAATTTTTGAACTAGCTGTAATTATATTAACAACCCCACCACTAGCATCTGAACCCCATATCCCACTTTGTGCACCTTTTAATACTTCAATTCTTTCTATATCATTAACTAACAATTGAGCTAATGGAGCACCTGATATACTTGTTGGATCATTGTATCGAATACCATCAACCAATATCAGCACTCTTTGTGCACTAACACCTCTAATATAAAGTGAATCTTTTTGTCCAATTCCTCCATTACTATTAAGTGAAACGCCAACAATTGTTTGTAATGCTTGAGAAACTGTTGTATAGTTCTTTTCATCTAATTCTTCTTTTGTAATAACAGAAACATTTGAGGTTACATCTTTTATGGATTGCTCTGATTTAGTTGCAGAATAAACTGTGATTTCACCTATATTGGCATTTGCACTTAGCGCTGTGCTTAACAGGGCACATGTTATTAAACTCATTGTAATTTTATTATTCAATTTTTTCCTTTTTTTCTTTCATCATTTTAATACCTATTATTTATTTAATAAGTATTACATTTTTTATTTTGTTTTTAGTATGTTGTATTGCAAGAGAAAAGGAAAAAAGGAGGGTCTAGGCATTTAATACTATCTTCGTAGGCTCTTTTATGGTATTGCATATTTATTTCTATTTTTGACAAAGTACACAAGGTTGAGTACATTGCAATAACAGCTAATTTAAAATATGATTTTTTATAACCTCTAAGATTCTTCATGGGCGCATTATAACTAAAAAAAGCACAAAAATATTAAACAAAAATACTCAAGAATAAGTATTACTACTTAATTGCTTTTTTCTTTCAAGAAAGAAACAAATATCCTTTATACATAGTTGAGAAAGAAAAAAGTATGACTAAAATAGAAGCAATTTTAATAAATAAAGCTCTGTAGGTATTTTGTTTGAATAAACCAATAAAAAAACCCAAGGAAAAAAGTGCAGGAATAGTGCTTACTCCAAATATAAACATCACAAGTGCTCCCCAAAAAACACTTGCAGTTCCTAAAGCCATGATAATAAAAACATAAACAAAACCACAAGGTAGGAGACCATTTAAAAGACCAAGTAAATAAAAACTTTTTAAAGAAGAATCAGACAATAGTTTTTTAAAGCTTTTTTTATACCAAGATTGTTTAGATAAAGAGTGCTCAATCAGTGTTAAAAATTTAAATTGTCCAGATATTGAAATTCCAACAAGAAGCATAATGATTCCTACAAAAATCAAAAAATAGCCATTTGCTTCTTTAGAAAAAGTACTTAGGCTCCCAAGCAAGCCAAAAATTGCTCCTAGAATAGTATAAGAAGTCACTCGTCCAAAAGAATATAATAAGTGAGAAATACTTTGTTTTTGTTTGCTCCAAGAGTTATTAACTTTGCTAGAAGTATAAGCAACTACAATACCTCCACACATTCCTACACAGTGACCAAAAGATCCTAAGAATGCAATAGTAATAATTGTAAGAAGTGAAAAAGATTCCATTAGTATCCGTCATTTAATTTATGAGTATAATAGCAAAAAAGATATAAAAGCATTAGTTGCCGAACCAATGCCTATTAAAAGAAAGGGAGAGAATCTTTTAACAATAAAAGTTTATCTTTGATGTGTTAATTAAGTGTTAAATCCAAAAAAGTCTTCATTTTTAATAAGAAGATACTATAATTTTAGAAATAATATTTATTATAAGGAAAAGAATGAAACTTTTAATGTTTGATATGGATGGAACACTAATTAACAGCGGTTACGCAATTAGCAATACCGTTAACTATGTAAGAGAAAATTTAAATTTAGAAAAACTTGAAAAAGATTATATTTTAGAGAATAAAGACGAATTAATAATGAAGGCTTCTGAAATGCCTAGCTTTATATATGAAACCATGGACGAAATTAGAGGTTATTCTAAAAATAGAAGATCGTATGAGGAAAAAATCCATAAAATGGAGATGGATCTGCAAAAACAAAAATACATCATAAGTTTCTTTCTAATAGGTATAATATTAGGGTGTGGTGCTTTTTTATTGCTCACATAGGAGATTTATA
>CAJXWI010000649.1 GCA_913062735.1 uncultured Arcobacter sp. | reverse complement strand
ACTTCTCCAGTACCTTGGTCCCCAATTTCAGGATACCAACTATCACACTTACTACAAACAGGATCTGTAAGCTTCTGGGTCAAATGCTGTTCTCTTAGATCGACATATTTAGGACTCATCCAAATTTCTTTAAGTGTATTTTTTCTCATATCACCCATACCATCACTATCCCAGTCATGATTACATCTAGCAATAACACCATTATCATATACAAGCATTTCATATATAGGCATCACACAAGGTTTTCTTATCTTTCTAGGGTTATCTAATGAACCAAAATTTCCATCATTCGAGTGTTCTTCATAAATTCTAACTCGATCTACTCTATCTTTCCAAATTTCTGTAAACTCTATACACATTGCATCTGTAGTCTCAGCAGTTTTAACCATAGAAGCTTGTGTTTTAACTCTACCTTTATTATATTCTAAAAACTTTAAAATTTTTGCTTCAACTTTGTCGTATTTTGCAGGTAATCTTGTTTGATTAAACCTATCAGGCGTATCTAAACTAAAAGATAAGAAATCTAGACCATTTACTATTGCTTCAAATTTACTTGGATTTAACATTGTGGCATTAGTAGCCATTTGTACTTCTTTAAACTTTCCAGCAATATAATTTAACATTTCATTAAACTTTGGATGCATCATACTTTCACCTCTACGGTGCAAAACAAAAATCATATCTGGATGTGGTTCAGCCTCATCTATAATTCTTTTATATAAATCAATATCCATATATCCAGTTAATTCATTAACATAATGTCTTGGACAATATGTACATTTCAAGTTACAGTCACTTACAAGTTCTACTTCAAGTCGTTTTGGAAAATCAGGTGTTTTGTAATTCATTTTTATCTTTCTTAATTTTTTTTAAAATTTCAATTACTTCTAAAGAAGTAAAGGTAAAATCTTTTAATTTATCTACAATTTTTTCAGCTAAGATTATATCTTCGAGATAATCAATCGTTAACGTAAAAGAACTTAGATGCTCTGGTCTTAAATTTAATTTCAACTCTTTTGTCTGAAAATTAAGCATATGATCTCTAACATATTTCGTTACATGTTCTTTGTCATTTTTTGTTAAAGCGACATTATATATTTTTCTTAATAAATTTAAAGTAAAAGCTTCTGACATAAAACCATTTAGTGAATCAGATGTTGACATATAATCAATAGTTTTATTTTTTTCAAAATAATAAAACATATTATCAATAGCAGCAATATCAACAAAGGGAGAATCTCCACACACTCTACAGATAATATCAAATTTATTTTCTTCAGATGCTTTTAGATATCTTTTTAATACATCATCTAAATCCCCTCTAAATACATTAATATTTTTATTTATACAAAAAGAATATAATTCGTCATCACTACATTCAGATGATGTAATCACGAGGACACTATTTGAGGCTTTTGAAGTCAAGCATCTATTATACACATATTCAATAAGTTTGTAATTTCCTAAGTCATGTAACATTTTACTTGGGAAACGAGAGGAAGATAACCTTGCTTGGATTAAAATGGCTTTACTCATGAATCAAGCCATTTTTAATTTCATATACTTTTTCACACCGTTCAATTGTACTTAATCTATGTGCAATTATAATAAGTGTCTTATCTTTGCATATATTATAAATTTCATCCATAATTTTTGACTCTGTCTCACCATCAAGTGCAGACGTTGCTTCATCCAATACCAAAATCTCTGGATTTCCATATAAAGCTCTCGCAATAGCTATTCTTTGTTTTTGACCACCACTAAGCATAACTCCACCTTCTCCAACTAAAGTATCTAAAGCATTTTTTTTCAATAGGTAACTATATATATTAGCTTTTTTTAATACCTCAATTATTCGATCTTTAGAATACTCTCTACCAAATACTATATTTTCTGATACAGTACCATCAAATAAATACACGCTTTGAGGGATATAGCCAATTTTTGTTCTCCAGTTTTTTACATTTTCTTCATTTAGTACAATGTTATCTATATAAATATTTCCACCAGTAGGTTTATGTAAACCCATAATAATATCTACTAATGTAGATTTTCCACTCCCACTTTCTCCAACAAAAGCTATTTTGTCATTTTTTTTAATATTAATGCTAAGATCATTAAAGATACTATTTTCTTCTGTGTAGGAAAAATTAATATTCTTCAAAATTATTTCACTCTTAAAAGTTATTATTTTATTATCAAGTTTTTCACTATCATACATTAAATCATTATGAATGATATCTAGTGACTTATGATGAAACATAATTTGATTATAACCAGTCATAATTCTATTTACTGATGGCATTAATCTATATAATGATAAAACAAACATGGATACAACGGGTAATATTGATTTAATATCCGTTCGATTTTCCCAAACAAAAAAAGTTATAATTGAAACAATTATTCCAAAACCAATT
>CAJXWI010000648.1 GCA_913062735.1 uncultured Arcobacter sp. | reverse complement strand
TTTTCAAATGAAAAACAAAAAAATCAGATTCATTAGCACCCCAACTTTCCATGGTATTATCTTCAATAGAAATAAATGTTTTATATCCCAGTTGTTCAAAGACTGATGCTATATTTTTTGAAACAAATTGCATTACAGAAGAATATCTTGTGGTGATGAAAAGCACTCTTAAAGGTTCTCTGAAATCTAGTTTTACATTTTCTATTTCTTGTTTATATAAAGTAGCAAAAGCTTGTTTTTTGAGAGTAGCATTTTTAATCGCCGTATAAAAAAATGTTTGAATTGTATTCTTTGTTTCTGCGTCGAAGTTTGTTTCCTTAAAACTGATTCCTCTTGGAGTTCGTAAACTGGTGTTACTGAAAAAATCATATAAGTTATCCAGAGGAACATGAATCATATTTGAAGGAGCACCTTCTATCTTCTCTCCATCATAATAACAAACTTGTAGATCACCAAACCCACCAAATTTATTTTGTAAAATAGCAGTCTTATAAGCAACAGATGAGTTTAGAAAATAAAGATCAACATTACTCGCATCTATAGTATTGGTACTCATCAAAAACCTTCCTTATAATAATAGTATATTTTACTATAAAATTACTAAATAAAGTATTTATCTTAGCTTGGCTAAAATAATTAAAAAATAAGTAAAAGAGTGAAGCATGAAAGAAGATAAATTATATTTAGATAAAATTCAAGAAGTGTCACAAGACCTATATGCTAAGAATATGCAGTACTTTAAAACTTACCATAGTGATGTTTTCGAAAAGATAATGTTATTAGAATTGGTTATACAAGATCAAAACTATACCTCTAAATATGAGCTGGAATTTCTCGATGATTATTTTGATATATATGATCTTGAAAACTCCACCTTTATGTATGGTGAAAATAGTTATTCTCATGCACATGAGTTAACAAAAGAAATAACTTTTGATAATAAAAAGAATAATTTTCATGCTTATCGTTATTATAATTTTGATGATGAATATACAGAAAAATTCTCTAAGATGGATGTTAGTTTATCCGCACATACTGCTTATGCTCCACTTGTTAATTATATCAGTAAGAATATCCCTGAGATTAAAAGAGAGCTAAAGACAATTAATAAGTTCATTTTTCTGGGGGTAGGCTTGGGGCTTCACATTACTGATATACTTAGAAAAACGCAGGTTAAGATTTCTTTGATTATTGAAGATAGCTTAGAGTTATTTCGATTATCTTTGTTTATTACAAACTATGTTGAACTCTCACAGCAAACTCAGTTATTATTTTCTATAGGAGAAAATGACAATGCTTTTATTGATAAATGTGGAAGTTTTTTAGTTGAACAATATATCTATAATAACAACATTAAATTTAGTCTATTTTCAGAGTCTCATAGAAGTAAATTGGCTCAAATTCAAAGTAGTATTGTCTCTCAATCACAAATGACCTATGATTATAGTCGCCATTTTTTGAGAACTTTGAGACCCTTAGAGTATTGGACACAAAAGTTCAACTTCCTAGATGTCTCTACCTCTTTTGATACTACAAAATTTGTAAATAAACCTTTTTTAGTAATTGGAGCAGGTCCTTCTCTTGGAAGAAATCTAAAATGGTTTAAAAAAAATCACCATCGTTTTGTACTTGTTGCTGTATATGCGACTTTACCATTCTTCTATAAATATAAAATTAAACCTGATGTGGTCGTTCATATTGATGAGGATTTAAATGATAATTTACCTGTATTGTCTCAAATTGATATTCAGTTTTTTAAGGACAGTAAATTTTTATTCTCAGCTATTACACATTCTAAGATTTTAGAAAATTTTGATAAAAAAAATATTTTTTTGATTCAGGCAATTTGTAAACATAACAATGATATTGGACAGCTTTTTGCTCCAAGTGTGGGTGAAATTGCATATGCAATTTCTTTATTGTGCAAATCAAATAATATTTATCTTTTAGGTATTGATTTGGCTTTGGATCCTGAAACAAATTCTTCACATTCAGAGTTTCATAATGAAATTCAAGTAAATAAAGATTTTGATGAAACTAAAGATAAAGAGATGGAAAAAGGTAGTCTTGATGCAACTTACCTTCAAGTCAAAGGTAATTTTAGAGATGTTGTTTATACAACTCCAAGATATCAACCCTCCATTAGTCAAATTAATAATATCACTCAGGTATTTAAAAATGCTACACAAAAAGTGTATAATTGTTGACATATGGAAATTATAGGTCTATCGTTCACAAAGGTTCAATACGGTTCTTAATTCTGTTTTCCTTCCCTCTTCCATGTCTTAAAGTCAATTGGTGGATTGTATAATTAATTAATTTTCAAAAGAGGTTGTCATGAAAAAAATGATATTTATAGTTATTTGTTTAGCATTATCAGGATGTGCAGGGAAACGACTTCCCCCCCCCTCCGGGTACACA
>CAJXWI010000647.1 GCA_913062735.1 uncultured Arcobacter sp. | reverse complement strand
AAATGTTTTTTTAATAAGTACCTCAGATATTTTGCTATAGCCTTTCTCATTATAATGACCATACATTCTTAAAGGAAAAAAAATCAATGGATCCTCTGCTTTTGAAAATAAAAGATCGTTTATATCAATAAATTTTATATTGTTATCTTTTAAAAAAATTTTAGATATCCCATAAACTTGTGCGTAATTAAAATAGTCCTTGTGCCCTAAATAGGCTTCAGGTTGTATTGATTTTAAAACTCCATTTTCGAAGAACCTATGATTTTTATATCTACAATTTTCATCACCAATATCGCTTTGGTCAACATATGCTATAACTACGTTTGGCAATATTTTAAAATCCTGTTCAAGCACATCAAGCTGTAAATTCATTACCACGGTGATAGAGACAAGTGTGGCGGTAACGTTGTCAGCAAAGGATGAAAAAATGAAGGCAAAAATTGCAATAACAAAAATTAAACCTGCAAAATAATCAAACCACGAAGGATGCCAAGAAGCAAAAATAACATTGTCTCTGTCCACAAAAAACCACAGCATTAATGGTGCTAAAAGTATTCTTAAAATAGCCAGAGCATTAGGTAAATTGTATGAACTATTCATTATCTAAAAGTAGTTCCACCATCAACTACTATAGTTTGTGCTGTAATCCATGAAGCATCACTAGTACATAAGAAAAAACATGCATCCGCTAAATCTTTTGGTTGCCCAATACGATTTAAAGCAGATAGTTCAACTGTTTTTTGTTTTACTTCTTCATAATTAGTAAATGCTTTTAATGCATCGGTATCAATTGGTCCTCCAGAAACAGCATTAACTCTGATTCCAAATTCTCCTAGTTCAGTTGCTGCATATCTAACCATCGCTTCAACAGCTGCTTTATTCGTACCATGTCCTGCATAGTTTTGAATATATACTAGGTTTCCAGTTGAGCTTAATGAAACAATAGATCCACCAGTACCTTGTTTTTGCATTCGTTTAGCAGCTTGTTGTGCCCCACATACAAAAGCATTAACAGTAGCTGTATAAATATTGTTTAAACCTCTTGGTTTTAATCTCATAAATTTACCGTAACCACCTACTACTGCTCGTCCATAAATCATAGCATTTGAAATAAAATAATCAACTGTTTCAAAATCTTCATCAATTTTTAGGAACAATTCTTTATAGGTTTCAGGTTCTAAGATATTCAAAGGATAGGCTCTTGCTTTTACACCATAGTTTTCTTCTAAATCTTTTACCATGTCTTTTGCAATTTCTTCGTTTGAATTATATGTAAAAGCAATGTTTACACCTTGTTTCGCAAACTTATATGCACATGCTTTTCCTATACCTTTAGTTGCTCCACTAATTACTAATGTTTTGTTTGTCATTATTTTATTACCTTATATTGTTTTAATACTTCTTCTAATTTTTTCATTGTTTCTTTACTTGGAGCTGTTAATGGTAAACGATACTCTAAAGTGTCTAATAAACCAGCTAAATACATTGCCGCTTTAATAGGTATTGGGTTACTTTCACAAAATAATACTTTGTTTAGTGGGTATAAAAATTCATTAATTTCTCTTGCTCTTTTTAAATCACCTTTTTGAATACAATGTACTAATTCACTTTTTAAATCAGGTAAAAGATTAGCCGTTACTGAAATAATTCCAGTAGCTCCATTGGTTAACATAGGAAAATCAATAGCATCATCTCCCGAAATCACATGAAAACCTTCTCTTTTAGAATGAATTTCAATAGCTCTCTCTAAAGAACCTGTTGCTTCTTTTATTGCATATACATTTGGAAGATCATCAAATAAACGAATAGCAGTATCTGCATTTAAATCAACGCCCGTTCGTCCTGGTACATTATATAATACGAAAGGAAGATCAACAGAAGAAGCTATTGCTTTATAATGCTGATATAAACCTTCTTGCATAGGTTTGTTGTAATATGGAGTTACTGATAAAATACCATCAGCTCCTACAGCTTGAGCATGTTGAGCAAACTCAATAGCTGAAGCAGTAGCATTTGAACCAGCTCCTGCTATTACTTTTACTTTAGTACCCTTACAAACACTTACTGCAATTTCTATACATTCTTTGTGTTCTGCATGAGATAAGGTTGCACTCTCACCTGTTGTTCCTACTGGAACCATTACATCCATACCTTGATCTATTTGTCTTTGTATTAAACTTGCAAAATTTTGGGAATCTAATTTTCCATTTTTAAAAGGTGTAATAAGTGCTGTCATTGCGCCTGTCATAATTTCCATTGTTTCTCTCCTACTATTCATTAGTATTTTTATCATTTTTTAAAAATTCGATTGGACCCACCTCAGAAACTTTTTTTCCTGGCAAAAATTTCAATGTATCAGGATTCGGCGTATGCTCTATCTCTACCATCATAATAACTACTTAGTATTATACAAAAAACTTCTTATCAAGTGAACT
>CAJXWI010000646.1 GCA_913062735.1 uncultured Arcobacter sp. | reverse complement strand
TTGACTTAAGATAAGTAAGTTATAATTCAGTTTTTAAATTACCAGCACCTCTTCCCATACCTAAGATTGTACAATCTATAAGCTCAACACCATTCGAAATTGATAACAATGCATTTGCAAATGCAAGTTCCATATTATTATGTCCGTGAAAACCTAATGGTATCTTTGTTTTAGATTGTATTTTTTCAATTAAGATTTTTAAATCATTAGGAAAAATAGAACCATAAGAATCTACCAAGCAAATGTATTTCACTGTATTTTTTATATCTTGAAGGTGGTTAAAAAATGTATGATTATCAGCTATTTTTGATATATACATTATGTTTAGTGCTACATCAAAACCTAAAGCTTCTAATTTAGAAGCTATTTTTATACTCAGTTCTATTTTATTAGGATCCGTTGCAAGTCTTATAAGAGAAATATAACCTTTAGTATTGTTTAATAACTTATTTAGATCAATATTATCACAATCTTTAGTATTTAACATTAAGCTTAGTTTCTTATTTGTATATTTTTTAATACCTTTTAGCGTAGAAAGTGGTACATAAAAATATTCACCAAAATATTCATCTTTAATGTTATTTCTATATCCTATTTCTATATATTCAATAGGAAGCTTATCAATATATTGAAAATACAGATTGGTAAGTTCTTTATCAAAATCCCAGTTTGTATAGTATCCACCATCCCGTAATGTACAATCTAATAATTTAACCATTTAAATATCCATTCCTTCAAGTCTATAATATGTAGCAAAGTTAATAAATAGACCTTTATTCATATATTTACTTTTTAATTACTGTCAAAAAATTTTTGGTTAAGACAATATTTTCATCTACCCCTCCAGACTCTACTATTAATAAAAACTTATACAAAGGCTTAACTAAACAATTCCACAAGACTAATCTTAACTTACTTTTTAAACTATGTCCAATAGGCTTATCTTCAAAAGATTTGACACTCTTAAAACCACTAGAAAGAAATATTTGAGATATTGAGCTTCTTGTAAAAGCTAATTCATGTGTAAAATCTCCATATCTTATACTATTTCCAAATGGACTTTCTCCATTTGGTTGATGTGTTATTATTGTTCCATCTTTTTTAAGTACCCTATAAAAATTGTCTATTAAAACACTTAACTCTTCTTTTGTAAAGTGTTCTATTACATCTATTGCAATTAATAAATCTAGTGAATTATTTTCTAATTTTTGCAAATACTCTACTAAATCTCCCAATATTATATTATCTATATTTAATTTTTTAGCTTCTTCTACTTGCTCTTGACTTCCATCAATTCCAATATAATTGGGATATCCTTCTTTTTGAATAAAATATCCAAAAGCACCATGTCCACAACCGATTTCTAAAATATTTATTGTTTTACTACTAGAGAAGTACTCATTAATTAATTTCATAAAAAAAGGTTTCCTAGGGTTTAGCCCATCTATATCTTCAGGTGCTAAGCTTCTTCCACTATTTGTGGAATAGTACTTGTAAATTTTTTCTCTGTAGTTTTTCATTACCATACCTATCTATATTCAAGATGTACAATCGATTTTATAGTCATCATAGTACTTGGTTCATTTCAATAATATCTTCACTGGTAACTTCTGCTAGCTTAGTATTCAAATAGTATGTTTCTCGAACATAAGCTGTAGGTGACGATATGATTACAAGATCTTCATCTTTGCATGATTTATATTTATCTAAAGTAGCTTTAAAATTTAAATTATTATTGGATAAAATCTCTTGGATTTCTTTATCTTCAATGAGTGATTTTTTATTATCTAGCATTTTTATTTTAGAAGGTATTATGTCAAGTACTATAACTTCATTATGTAGAGATAATAATATTCCATTATTTTTGCCTACGTATTTAGTTCCGGCTATTTCTATTTTATAGTTTTTCATTAATTATCCCCCCATTTTTCTTTGTCAGCTGAAAGTTCTTTTTCAAGTTCTTCATATTCTATTTTTTTTCTATCAATAAATCTTTGAGTTAGTTGCATCTTTTCTTTAATACCTTTTTCAGTAAGAAGGTATTTGTATCTAGATTTATTATTTGAAGAGATAAATCTTTCTGATTTAACAAGACCTTTGTCTATTAATGCTTTAAGCACGAAATTTACTTTTCCTAAGCTAAATCCTACTTCTTTTGCAATAGAGGGTTGTGATATATCTTCTTTTTTGATAGCTCTTAATATTTGTAGGTCAGTGTATTCATTCAACAACTAAATTCCCTTGATATTTGTAGTCTTATATATGCTTTCATTTTTTGAAAGGTTATTTTAGTGTAACAAACTTTAAATATAGGTTATATTTTAATAGTTTATAAAAGAATTATAAAATTTATTTTATAATAGGTTTAAATAATGAACTCAGTCAAAAGTTATGTTGTGGGATTGAGTATTTTCTTATAACGTAAAAGTTAACAATGA
>CAJXWI010000645.1 GCA_913062735.1 uncultured Arcobacter sp. | reverse complement strand
TATATTCAAAGTCACAGCAAATAATAAAAAAGATCTAATTATTTATTCATGCAGCCACCAATTTCAACTTTAATCTTTTCATAGAAGCTTATCCTTTCAATTAAATTCTGCTTAAATATAATCGCAGTTGTGAATTATATTATTTTTTAGTCACAATTTATGTCATATTAAATTATTAATTAAAGTAACCTTACAATTACATTTTCGGAATGTTTCAAGTTGAAAGTTCAATTCAATTCAATTTAATCATTTATTTTATTTTATAGATTGTTTATTGTGATATAAGACAATAAAAGTTTTACTTCACATACAAGTTTAGTCTATAGAAACTTTATACTAATTCTTATTGAAAATATAGATGGCATATTTCAAGAAACTGCTATTAGGGAGATTATTCTCCCTTCTCAAATAAATATTGAAGATCTCTATCCTTCTAAATACAAGCTTCAATAATAATCAGCTAGCACGTGCATAGTATATGTATGTCGTAGCTAGGATTTTCATTAAGAGAACTCACTAAAAGCTGAAAGTATCAAATTAGTTTTCACAAATTAATTATATTTATAGAATTTGTATTATTGAATCTATCTTTTTTAGCAAAAGATTCAGTAACCCCTCGTCGTTAAGGGCGGTGATGTAAGGGATTAATCAGGGGTATTTTGCTGTTCAATATTTTCTTTAAATATGTGAAATTCTTGCCTTAATCGTCTACTAGAAACACCTTTTAAAGAGTTAACTAAAACAGATATTGCAATCCTTGGTGGATACCATACCAGTAAATGAATATGGTCAGATTCTCCATCAAATTCTACTAATTCACTATCATTTTGTTTATAAATATAAGTAAATACCTCTTCCCTCAAATCTAAATGTTCTTTGATAAATATTTTTTTTCTATACTTTTGAGTAAACACTAAATGTGCATGTAAAAGATACTTGGCATGTCTTGTGGACTTTAACTCATGTCGATTTAAAGGTGATAAGACTCCGCAAGGCAATAATTATAAGAAACAAAAATTATAAGTCCAAATAAAAGAAAAGATTTTTTACATAAAGAGTCTCAAAAACTATCAAAGTACAAGACGGTTATTGTTGAAGCCTTAAAAATTAAAAATATAAAAGCAAAAGCTGGACTTAATAGAGTTATTTTATAACAAAGTTGGGGAATATTTTTTGAAATGCTAAATTACAAATTAAATCAGAATGGGAATCAACTTATAAAAGTTGACCCTAAATATACCAGTCAATCTTATCCTAAAAGTGGCACTATTGATTCAACAAACTGAGAAAGTCAATCTGTTTTTATATGCAAGACTTGTAATCATAGTGGTAATACCGATTATATCGCAAGTATAAATATTAAGGCTCGCGGGATACACGACCTTTCAATGCCTCTTAAGCTGGGGGGAATAGGAAGCTTCACTCTTCAGGGTGGAGAGCATGTCACTCTATAGAAATGCTAGTATTTCTAAATACCAATAAGAGGGATTAGAGAGGATAGGAATAAGTTTAATATTCAAAAATTATTTCAAGTTTTAAATGTATCACGAAGTTGTTATTATAGGTGGCTTCAGATCGATTATCAATAAGATAATAAACTCAATGAAATGATTAAAGATGTTTTTGTTGGTTCAAGACAAACCTATGGAACAAGAAGAATTAAAAAGCAAGTGGAACGCTTGTATGGCCTAGTTATATCAAGAAGACGTATTCGTAAGATTATGAAGAAACTTGGACTTAATTGCAAAAACAAACCAGGTTTTAGAGTATTAACAACCAATTCAAATCATAACTATGCAATTTAACCCAATAGATTAGAACAAGATTTTTATGCTACTAATATTAAGCAAATTTATGTTGGTGATATTACCTATATTCCAAGCAAAGAAAGTTGGCTTTATCTAGCTACTGTAATTTTCCAGACTATGCTTAGGGATTCCGTTTCACTCCATGATTTATACTCACGAAAAGTTGCAGGTTGGAGTATGGATAAACATATGACCACAACACTTGTCAATGATGCGTTATGTATGGTAATAAAGACACGTAACCTAAATAGAGGTTTAATTTGGCACACATGAGGGAGGAAGTAAATATGCTTCTGATTCTCATCGTGAATTAGTAAAAAATTATGGCATTAATCAAAGTATAAAGAAAAGAGGAAATTGTCATGATAATGCTGTTGCGGAGAGTTTTTTTCGTTCATTGAAAACTGAGCTTACGCATAACATTAAATTTGAAACAAGAAGTCAAGCTATCGTTGAATATATTGAAGTTTTTTTTAATCGTCAGAGATTGCATTCATATAATAATTACTTGTCACCAACGGAATTTGAAGAAAAATGTTACTTAATGAAATAGCGGCATAGTATATTTGGTTTGTGTCCTATTTTCTGTTGACAGAACAACATTCCAAATTGCAACTTATTCATCATCAAATCCCTT
>CAJXWI010000644.1 GCA_913062735.1 uncultured Arcobacter sp. | reverse complement strand
GTTGTAGTTTAGTTGGTTAGAATGCCTGCCTGTCACGCAGGAGGTCGCGAGTTCGAGTCTCGTCAACCGCGCCACTTTTGAAATCTACTTTATTTTCAGTATATCATTATTCTAAAATAAAAATAATGAAACTATTAATTATTTTTTGATACTATGCTAACTTTCAAGGATAAAATTTGTTTGCACAAAAAAAAATAATAAACACAACTTTTTTTTTAGTATTAATTTCTTATACTTTTTCTGTTTTAGCAAGATTTTTATGGATATATAAATTTGGTGGAAATGAACAATTAAAATTTAACAATGAATTTATGATAACCACTCATGATGGATACTTTTGGGCTAAAGGTGCGTATGATATCGCACATGAAACTATTTCTTCTCGTTCACCTATTGATACATCAATGTCAATGGTTACATCATATATTTTTAAGGTATTACCCTTTTCTTTTGAAACTATAATTTTTTACATGAGTACATTCTTTTCTTCCCTTATTGTTATTCCTATAATATTAATAGGTAAACATCTTTCGAAGATTGAATTTGGATTTATTGCTGCACTTATTTCATCTACTGCTGTGAGTTATTACAATAGAACAATGTTGGGATATTATGATACTGATATGTTAAATATAGTTTTTCCAATGTTTTTATTGTGGTCAACTATTTTAGCATTAGACACTAAAGAAAATAAATATTTTCTATTTACTGCTATTGAAATAATTTTATATAGATGGTGGTATCCGCAAAGTTATAGTTTAGAATTTTCTTTTTTATTTATGATATTGCTTTATATAATGTATAAATTGATAAAAAAAGAAGATATCAAGTATGAATTGAAATTATTAAGTATTATGTTATTTTCGATGCTTAATATTGCTGAAGTAATAAAACTCCTTGTTGTTACTTCTATGTATATAGTTTACACAAAAATAAATAGTATAAAATATCTGTGTTATATACTATTAGGAGTGATAACTCTATTTATTCTTACTGGAGGTATTTCTCCTATAATTTCACAATTAAAAAACTATGTATTTAAAGATATCATTGAAATATCTTCAGGAAGTATTAGTTTGCACTATTATTCAGTGATGCAGACAATTCGAGAAGCTGGCAATATTTCTTTTTCAATATTTGCTCAAAGAATTAGTGGTAACTCTTTAATTTTTATTTTATCAATAGTTGGTTATTTGTTTCTTATCTATAAACACAGAATTTTTTTATTAAGCCTCCCTCTTCTAGCTTTGGGCTTTTTAGGATTGAATAATGGCTTGCGTTTTACGATTTATGCGGTACCAATCTTGGGCTTAGGTATTGGATATCTTGTTATCTTTACTAGTGATATAATAAATCAAAAACAATCAATTCTTGTTAAATATCTTCTGTACACTTTTTTTGGCATTTTAATTCTTATTCCAAATATTAACCATATCCTAACTTATAAAGTACAAAGTGTATTGTCAAAAAATGAAGTAACTGCACTAACAAAAGTTAAACATATGGCAAATAAGAATGACTATATATTAAGCTGGTGGGATTATGGTTATCCTTTGTCTTTTTATACTGGATTAAATAATACAATTGATGGTGGGAAACACAGTGGAGAGAATAATTATCCTATTAGTTATGCCCTAACTCAACCTCAAAAAGTAGCAGCTCAGATGTTAAGATTGAATGTTGAGTTTGATCAAAAAGAAAATGGGAACTATCTAAAAAATATGATGGAGTCTTATGGATATAAAAATCCTGATGATTTTCTATTGGCATTACAATTAGGACTTAAATTGCCTACTTCAACTCGAGATGTTTATTTTTATTTACCTGCAAGTATGTTAAATATTTACCCCAGTATTGAAAAATTTTCGAATTTAGATGTTAATACTGGCAAACAAAATGAAAAAAGTTTTTTTTACTTAGCAAAAAATTATGTTGAAAATAAAGATTTTATAAATTTAGGCCAAAATATAAAGATTGTCAAAAAGAATGGCAAAATATCAATTAACAATAAAGTCTATCCGCTAAAAAGATTTGTCAAAACATTTTATGATAAAAATAAGCTATTCAACAAAAATGTAAAAAATATTGATGAAAATGCAAAATTGACAGTTATTTACATGGCAAGTTATAAACAAATGCTTGTTGTTGATGAAAAAACATATAATTCAACTTATTTTCAATTATTTATTCTTGCTTTATGGACATTTAGCCCTTTCGCGAAAAGTATAAATGAACAAAACGCGCATAAAGAAAACACCTTAACATTATCTTCAGCGATTAAAAGAACACTCAGAGATAACCCTGCTCTTAAAGTGTTTAAGTTTCGCCAAGAGGCCCTTTCAGGTCAACAGCAAACTCAAGCTTTAAGGCCAGCCTATGAAATAGGCTTTGAAATGGACAACTTTAGTGGAACTGGGGATGTGGGCATATTTGAGAGTACAGAATAT
>CAJXWI010000643.1 GCA_913062735.1 uncultured Arcobacter sp. | reverse complement strand
AAAATAAGCATTTGTTTTTATTCTTTTATAAAAATCTTTTTGCATTTTAAGGGCTTGGGCATCAAAGACTTCTTTTTTTTCTTTAGAAATGCCTGGAAATTGAATTAACACAAATAATACAACTGCAACAGCAGCTACAATGCTTACAATTTTTTTAAGATAAAGCCAGATTCTATCATATACTTTTACTAGAATACCTCTAAGTGTTGGTAAATGATAAGAAGGTAGTTCCATTATAAAAGGAGTCGTTTCATAAGAAACAAAAAGGCTAAGAGATAAAATCTTTCCCACACTTAAGGCAATAAATATAGTTACGGTTGAAATTAAAAACATGATAATGGCCATATCTTCTTTAAAAAAAGCTGCAATAATAAGTGTATAAAAAGGTATTTTTGCAAGGCAATTCATTAAAGGAACGGTTAACATTGTAATCATTTGTGCTTTTTTATCGTTCATTCCTTTTGTTGCCATAACCCCTGGAACGGCACATCCTCCTGCAAAAATTCCACCTAGGACTAAAGGAAGAGTAGATTCTCCATGTAAACCAAAACGAGAAAAAAGCCTGTCTAAAATAAAAGCCATACGCGGCATATATCCTACATCTTCTAAACAAGCTATTAAAAAGAAAAGTATTAAAAATATGGGAAGGTAATTAAGCAAAGCATTAACACTGTTCATCATCCAAATTGCTAATTGTGTGATATAAGGAATGGAGGTAATATTTTCATTTGGGAAAAACGAAATAACAAGGTTTTTTAAAGCAGCTAGGAGTGGCCAAGTATAATTAGTTAGTTCGTAACCGTAAACAATTGAAAGTTGATACAATAAAAATATTATAAGTCCTAAAATTGGTAAAGCCAAAAACCTATTTAATATTATTTCATCAATTTTATTGCTTAGTGTTTTTTTTGTATTTGTTTTTTTTGTGCATATTTTAAGCCATTCGTCTGCTTTGTCATATCTTGTTTTTACAATATGAGAGGAAGCTGTTTTTCCATATTCTTTTTCAAATAATTCTTCTTGCTGTTTTACTTCTTTAAGTATTGAATCACTGTCTTGTACATTCTTTTTTACATAATCCAAAATTTGCTTGTCTTGTTCAAAAAGTTTTATAGCAATATAAAAAGAAGAATATTCAAGACTAAAGACTTGAAGTAGGTTTTGAATGATATTTATATGTTTTTCTAAATGAGAGTAAGAAATGGCCTTACTTACATAGTTTTTTTTGTTATTATCAACTTCAATTATGGCTTCTTTTACTTGGATTAAACCTTCTTTTTTACTAGCTACTGTTTGAATTAATTTTGCATTACACAGTTTTTCTAAGCTAGAAAAATCAAAGTGATAACCGTTTTGTGTTGCAACATCTATCATATTAAAAGCTATTATTGTAGGTTTTTTCATATCTAAAAGTTGCATACTTAAATATAAACTTCGTCTTAGTGTTGAAGCATCTAGGGTATTTAAAATAATATCTGTATTTTGGTCTAAAATATAATCTCTTGTGATTTTTTCCTCTACTGAAAAAGATGAAAAAGAATAAGTACCCGGTAGATCAATAACATCAATCTTTTTATTTAAGAAATTAAAAGAGCCTACTTTTTTATCAATAGTAACCCCTGGGTAGTTTGAAATATGTTGTTTTACATTTGTAAGCATATTAAAAATAGTTGATTTTCCACAGTTAGGTTGTCCAACTAATGCTACTTGAATACTACTCATATCTAACCTTAATACATTTAGCTTCTTGTATTCTTAATGTAATATGATAAGAAGATATTTTCACTTCAATAGGATCATTTAAGGGTGATTTTCTAATTAATGTTATTTGGCTACCTTCAATAAACCCCATGTCATAAAATTTTTTAAGTAAAACTCCTGAAGTATCTAATTTTGTTATTAATGCAGTTTTATTCTTATCTATTTGGTCGAGGGTCATTATTAACCTTATTTTTTCTGATATAATACCCTATTTTTGAAATAGATTATCAATATTATTAACAAAAAATCAAAGAAATTTGAAACTTTGTCTTAAGTGCTACTATATTGATACAGTCGAGATATTCATCTGATAAATGTTTTTTATATCTTGCTTGTCATGTCTGTTTTTTATGAAAATAAAATTTAAGATAAATGCAAATTGCATTTAAATAATATTAAGGAAAAAAATGAACCACCTAAAAAAATTATTATTTGTACTTCTTTTTGTTACAAATTCAATGTTTTCTCATATGCTTTGGGTTAATGCCTTGGAGTCTAAAAACTATAGTCCTTCTTCTGCTTCTGTTAGTCTTGGCTGGGGACATAAAACGCCAATTGATGATATGTTAAATTCTTATAATGGAAAAGTAAATATTAAAGAGTTTAGTCTTACAAGTCCTGATTTAAAAAAGATAAACTTAAGAATTCCTGCTTCTTCTTTAGCTCTTGAGAAACAAAAAACAAAAAA
>CAJXWI010000642.1 GCA_913062735.1 uncultured Arcobacter sp. | reverse complement strand
AGATGTTATTGGATTTGCTAATATTAAAATCATCCACCCTAAAACAAAAGATGTAGTAGCTAAAATCATAAAGATTTTAACATCGTTTTTTAATGATGATACAAGTTATTACGCTGCATCACTTAGTTTTTTCACCATTTTTTCTATGTTACCTATTTTAGCTTTATTAATTTTTATTGTATCTTCTTTACAAATATTTAAAGACTACTTAGAACAATTTATGAGTCTTATTCTAGATTCACTTAACCCAACAAATTCAGATGTAATAGTCCAAACATTTAATAATTTCATATCAAATACTGATAAGCTTGGGTACATGGGCATAATTTACATGTGTTTTGTTTTTATAATGTTTTTTAAAGATTATGAATATATTGTAAATAAAATACATAATTGTAAAAGAAAACCTTTATATAAAACATTTTTCTTTTATTTGTTTTTTTTAATTGCCCTTCCTTTTTCTTTTATTATTTTTTCAATTATTATATCTTTTTATTCCAATTCCTTTTTTATACAAATAATTTCATTCTTCTTTCCTTGGCTTACTATGTATTATTTATTTAAACTTAGTGTAAATACCTATATTGTTCCAAAAGCTGCTTTAATCTCTTCCTTTTTTACTTTAGCAAGTATTGTTATAACCAAGAACCTTTTTGTCTTTTATGTTTTATACAATCAAACATACAGTACATTATATGGTTCTTTATCTACACTGTTATTTGTCTTCTTTTGGATATATCTTTCATGGATGATTTTTCTGTATGGAATAAAAATGTGTCATAAACTGAACGTAAAAGAATTGCACAAAATATCATAAGATAATAATATTATTTGTTATTATGTTATACTATTCCTTTAAAGGAGCTATTATGAGTAATTTTAAATTATTAAAAAGTATTTGCAAAGACACTAACCTCTTCTATATTGATGATAAATCAGAATATTCAAATATACTTTTTAGAAGTATTAAAAGTCATTTTAATACCTGCACCTTGAACAATTATGAATTTAATATTCTTGATAAATTTAATAATAATCAAGAGCATGTCATAATTTGTAATATAAGCAATAACAAGTCACTAAATATGCATTTAATAGAACAATTAAAATCAATTTCAAATCGTATATTAATAATACTAGCTCTGCCTGTTAAATCTGATTTAAGACATTATGATAGACTCAAACAAGACAATGAGATATTTTCTTTTGACAAGTCAAATTTAAATGCTGCAAGTAATGTCATCACCAGTTCTATTAAGTATATAAATAAATCCAATGCAATATATGACTTGGAAAATAAAGTAAGTCACTTCATGAAAATATTAGAATTATACGATGAAACAATTATTGCTTCCATTATGGACAGAGATGGAAAAATCAAATACGCGACCAGTGCTTTTGCTAAAATATCTGGATATTCAAAAAGTGAATTAATGAGTAAAAAACATACAATCTTTATGCATACAATATATGATACAAAATCATTTACAGCCATCTCTAAATCAATATTAACAGGAAAGGTATGGAAAGGTGAATTAAAAAATAAAAAGAAAAATGGCGAAGAATATTGGGTTTATGCAACAATTTCTCCAGAATATGACAATGCCAATGTTCTTATTGGATACACATCCGTAAGACAAGATATAAGTGAAAAGAAATATATTGAGACCTTGTCTATTACAGATGCTTTAACAAACCTTTTTAATAGAAGGCATTTTGATATTATATTTAAAAGTGAAATTAAAAATTCATTAAGACATAAGTATATACTTAGTTTTATTTTATTAGATATAGATTTTTTCAAACAATATAATGATACTTATGGCCATCAAGCAGGAGATGAAGCTTTAAAAAAAGTTTCTATGTGTATTAAAAATACCTTTAAAAGGCCAGATGACTATTCTTTTAGAGTAGGAGGAGAAGAGTTTGCTGTTTTATTTAATGTGGATGAAAAAAAAGATGCACTCTTACTTGCAAATAAATTAAGAACAAATATTGAATCTTTGTGTATTAATCATAAAAGCAGTGAAGTATCAAAATATTTAACAGTCTCTGCGGGTTTAATTCAAATTAAAGAAAAACAAAAAAATGAAACATATGAATTATATAAAAAAGCAGATGATGCTTTATATATAGCAAAAAATAAGGGAAGAAACAAAATTTACTATTATGAGTAAATCATTTATGTAGATAAGTTAGCAAAATAAGAATGTAAACAATAAGCTAGAAGAATAACAATATAAAAAAGTGCATGAAGTTCTATAAAATAAAATCCTATTCATTGTGTAAAAGTATAAAATAGTAAACATGAGATTCTTTTCCAATAAAACCCCAAATTTCAGGCAAAAAAAAAGCTTTACCTCAAACAACTTAGAGTTGAATAAGATAAAGCTTTGTAAAATACTTAAATCTGGCAACGGCCTACGTTTCCGACAAGGGGACCCTGCAGTA
>CAJXWI010000641.1 GCA_913062735.1 uncultured Arcobacter sp. | reverse complement strand
AAACAAAAAAAAATAAGCTTGCAGTCTTTAGTAGTTATTTTAATTTAAATGAATATATTCTTTTTCAAGAGATGGTAAAGATATTCTTCAAGAGAATCAATACTGAAACGTTGAGTTTACAACAGATTTTAACATACATGAAGGAAAAGGATTATGAAAATAAAAGTGATTATGAAATGATGCTTTATATACAAAGAAATATTATCCTTCAGAATTCTATTAAATGGATAGATGATACAATCAATAAAGTCGTAATTTTTGGTGAGAATTGGGATAAGTTCAAAAAGTTATCTTCTAATATTAAAATAAAAAAGACCAAAAAACCCATTAAGGAGTATCAAAAATCAGAATATATTCTTCAAATATCTTCAAATATCATTGATGTAAACCTATTAGAAATACTCAATTCAAATTCGATCCCAGTTATCTATGATTTGAGACAAGAAGATGAAAGTTATAATATTAAACTAGATGATTATTGTTTATTTTATAAAAATAAAAAAGAGTTAAATAATATTCTAAAAAATAATATAAAACCAAAAAAGAAATATACAAAAGATGCTTTCCAAGAATATACTTTTAATAAATTATCTAAAGAGATAGAATCTTTTATATCTAAAAAAAATGATTATTGATAAAAACAACATAGTTCACTTTCTTACTAAAGCACTAGAGTTTTACAATAATGAAGAGTATATTAAAGCTGAATATACCTATTCTCTAATCTTAAAAAATGTAAACTTTCTCTTTCCTGAATTATATTTAGGATATGCCAATACTCTTATATCATTAAAAAAGTATGAGCTTGCAATTATAAATTTTAAAAAATTTTTAAGCCATTATAAACAATCTCATGAAGCCTATTTTGGTATTGCCATCGCATTTGAAAAACTACATAAAATCGATAAAGCTATAAAATATTATAAAAAAACAATAAATTACAAATCAAATTTTCTTCCTGCATATAATAATTTAGGGAACTTATATCAAAAAATATTTAAATACAAAAAAGCAAAAAAAATTTATTTCAAGGCATTAAATTTTGATGATCATCAAAGTAAACTACTTGATAATATAGGCTCACTATATCAATATACAAATCAATATAGAAAAGCAGCCTCTTTTCATAAATTAGCAATGAAAGATAACCCAAGAAACCATATGGCATATTTCAACTACTCATTAGCTCTCTTAATGCTAGGTAAGATTGAAAAAGGATTCATGCACTATGAATATAGATTAAAATTGTTTAATAGCTTTGCAAACAACCAACCTATTCATAAAAAATGGAAGGGAAACGAAATAAAAGATAAAATTCTATTTATTTTCACAGAGCAAGGCTTTGGAGATAGTATTCAATTTATCAGGTATATTACTTATATTAAAAAAATCTCAAGAGCTACTATATTATTTAAGTGTCAAAATAAACTTTTAAGTTTATTTAAAAATATCAAAGAAATAGATATCTTTATCCAAGGCAATCATTTACCCAATTTTGACTATTATTTACCTCTATTAAGTACTGTTCATATCTTGAATAATAAATTATCTTATATCCCAAATCAAACTCCTTACCTTTCCTATTCAAAAAAAGAAAACATAGTAATCAATAACAAGCATATTTTGAAAGTTGGTATTACTTGGAAAGGAAGTCATACAAATAGTAATAATGAGAGCAGATCTATTTCTTTATTAGAACTTGATCCTTTATTAAATATTCAAGGGTGCCAGTTTTATTCCTTACAAAGAGACTATGTAAATGAAAAAGAATTAAGTGAACACAATATTATTGATTTAAAAGAAGAATTAAATAACTTTAATGACACAGCAAATCTTATAGATGATTTGGACTTAATAATCTCAATTGATACGGCAGTTGCACATTTAGCATTATCTTTAAAAAAAGAAACATGGGTATTACTCTCTCATGTCTCAGATTATAGATGGTCAAAAAAGTATTCAAATGCCATTTGGTATCCTCATGCAAAAATTTACAAACAAAACCAACATAATAATAAGTGGGGATTCGTTATAAAAAAAATGAGGAAAGACTTACTAAATAAAATAGAATTATTTTAAAGATTTAAGTAGTTCTTGAGCATATATGCTCAAAAACTTTAGTAATTGAGTATTGAAGGATTTAAGTATGACCCTATAGTCAAAAGATTCTTTACTATTTAATACATAATCCAAAAAGTTACAATTAATATTAAAAAAATTATAAAATATTTTTCTTCTTATTATGGAATAACTGTTATCTTTATCTACTTCTAACACTATATTAATAATCTGGTGCATTTGCTTATCAAAACATAAATAATCGTTGTTAGACAATCTTATGTTTTTTATTCTTTCAATCATTTCTTTATCCTCTGTCATATTATTTTCAGAACAAAAATCATAAAAATTTTCACAGATTCCATAAATATAATCCTTAAAACTTTCCTTAACA
>CAJXWI010000640.1 GCA_913062735.1 uncultured Arcobacter sp. | reverse complement strand
TAATGCCGATTCCTTAATACTTAAATCCCTATAACTATTCTATATAGTATATGTCACAACTAGCGTTGTAAAAAAGATAAGAATGACACATCTAAAGAATAGAATATTCTACTGCTTAAATAAAAATATAGGTAAGTGTGTGATTTTAGATATTTATGAATGCAACTTAGTCACTGCTAAATCTAAGATTGAAAGTTCCTACAATATGTACAGTAAAGTCCATAACCACTAATATAATTTCATACTGCAATGTCTTGAGCACCTATAAAGATATTTTGCTATAATGATGTACTTAAAAAAAGGGTTACTCTAATGGATATAGATGGAAGGGCAATAGAATATATTGAAGCAAGAAACAGAACTTATTTCTTAATTCTATCAGTTATTACTTTGGTACTGGTTTCGCTTGTCCTCAAAGATAGCTATGTCGTGAATGAAGCTGCTAGACTTGATGTATATTACAAAATGCAACTTTCTTCCCTTACTGTTTATTCTGGTTTATTTCTAATATTGATTAAAAGTTATCCAAAATTCTACATGATCAACTTTATGGGTGTTTATCTAGCTGTATCTTTGATTTGTATTTTAGGCACTTACTTTTCGTTGTTTTCAATGGAGTATGGTATGTTTTTTTATTCAGTAGTTTATATTGGAATTTCAATGTTATTATCAATTGCGAGTTATAAACTAAAAGATTATGAGCGTAAGGTTTGCGATATCCTTTATGGAGAAAAAAACAAGTATGAATTTAAGAGTTAATACTTTCAATAGTACTCAAAGGCTTCATGCTGAAAAAATCACAACATTACTGATGTTTGCACACAGTAGACTCACTGGAAAAAGTGTTGCTAATGAGAATGATGGTGCAGAAAATGTTTTTTCAAAAGATGTCTCTGAACCACTTCAATTAAAAGTCAATAAACTTATCTCAACTCTTGAGCAGCACAACAATACAACGGATTATTTAAATACTTTGAAAGATGGTGTACAAGCCTCCATGCTTACGTATTATTACAACGAATGTTTAAAAGTAATGAATACCAAGCTTCAAAAAGGAAGTAAGGTTATTGATGCCTTAATCGGATTTAGTATAATTTCATTTCTGATTGAATATAACTGGAAAGTATCACAATCAAGTGGACATACTTCCAGTTCATTGGATATAATTCTAAAAGAAATAGATTTTGATTTTACTGAAGTAATATCTATGTTTGAGAAGTCTTCTAGTTGTGATGACGGACTAGTAAATCAAATGCAAAGAATTGCATCTGAAGTTATAGATAAGGTCAGAAAAGCAAACTATATAGCTTTTATGAAGCAAAAAAGAAAACAAAGTAAGAGGAAACGATAATGATATGCCAATACTTTGGAATGGAGCTTGTTAATGGATGAAAATGAAGAATTAACAATATCTCAATTAAGAAAAGCTGCTTATTTTGATTCTAGTGCAGGTACAATAGGAACAGGTTCTAAAAGCAGTAGATATACTCAGTTTAAAAGTTCAAATAAAATTCTAGGTAATTTATTAGGAACTTATGAATTTTCAAGAATAAGAAAATATTTTGCACTAAGCAAACTATTTAAGGCAGTACTTCCAAAGCCTTTACTAAAAATGATTTGTTTTGCATTTTACAAAGATAGAAAACTTACCATTCAAGTTATGCACCCAGTAGGGCAACAAGAAATCAATCATAAAAAACAAATTATAATTTCCATTTGTAAAAAGATCCCTGAATTTAAAGACATACTAGAAGTGGCTGTTTTTAGACAGGATAAGTTAAATAAATTTAGTAAAGAGTTTAACCAGGACTATTTTAATGTTTTTCATCCTCATGCCTCTAAGGAAAGAAAGAAAGCATTTGATTTAGACAAAATGAATTTCTTTGAAGAAAGAAGTGTGGGTATTTTTGAAAACAAAACTAAAAATGAGAAATTGAATAAAAAATTTGAAGAAATTAGAAAAGCCGTGTCTACCAACAGAAACTCAGATCAAATTAGAAATGAGTAAGATTAACCCTTCTAACTGCCCCTCCCGATACCTCGAAATGATTATGTTAAACTGCTTTTGCATTGTGAAAGTTGAATTTGTTTTCTCTTCCAGTTTTTCATATTAAATCCTTTCCCTCTGCTAACTTTAATTTAAAACTGATTTTAATTGAGTCGAATTGCTATAGTGTATTATATGAAAAATTAGTTCTATAGTTACATATGCTGAAAAAGTTCTTTAATATTTTTGATAGTTATTTCATTGTCTCAACAATTACCTTTTTATTCCTGCTTTGTGTATTCCATGTTTTTTACGAAGTATATGTATGAGTAAGACGAATATTTACTTCCACTATCTACATTCGTATGAACGCTTAGCCGAGTTTATGCACCATCTCTAAAACATTGAATATTATGATTTATCATCCATAGACTAGCAAACTATCTTTCTTGATTATAAATCAATTTTT
>CAJXWI010000639.1 GCA_913062735.1 uncultured Arcobacter sp. | reverse complement strand
ATATTGATTGCCAAAAGAAAAGGAGATAAGGAAAAAGTTATTTCTAGTGTAAGTTACTTTGCGAACCATTTCAGACAAATTAAAGAAGAATATATTGAGATTGCTGTAAGCGCCCTTCAATATGTAGGCGCTGAAAACGAAGCATACTTGCTATTAAAGAAAACAGAAGCGTATTTAGGTACTAAACCTTGGATAACTTATGAATTAGCAAATTATCACTATCATCAAAAAGAATACGCAACAGTTATCGAGTTAATTACAGGTGAATTGATCAAAGATTTTACTGTTGGCCACCCAAAAATAACATCCGCGTATAAACTGCGTGCTGACGCATATGAAAAATTAAAATTATTTTTTGATAAAGAAATGGCATTAAAAAAAGTATTAAAAAAACAAATATTTTACATGGTATATCATTAGAAGTTAACTCCGGTGAAATTGTTGGTTTATTAGGTCCTAATGGAGCAGGAAAAACAACAACTTTTTATACGGTTTGCGGCCTTGTAAAACCAAGCAGCGGAAAAGTCTTTTTTGATAATGTAGATATAACGCATTTACCTCTACACAAACGTGCGTTAAAAGGAATTGGTTATTTACCACAAGAGTCATCTATTTTTAAAGATTTGTCTGTTGAAGATAACTTAATGTTAGCTGCTCAAATTGTAACAGATGATAAAAAAGATCAAATTAAAAGAGTTGAAGAATTATTAGAAGTTTTTAATATAGAACCAATAAGGCAAAGAAAAGGTATTTCTTTATCAGGTGGAGAGAGAAGGCGTACAGAAATTGCACGAGCATTAGTATCAAAGCCAAATTTTTTGCTTTTAGATGAGCCATTTGCTGGAGTTGATCCTATTGCTGTTAAAGACATTCAAGAAATCATACATCAATTGACACTTATTGGAATAGGTGTTTTAATTACTGATCATAATGTAAGAGAAACACTGGAGATATGTGACAGGGCTTATGTAATGAAAAGTGGCTCATTATTGGCTTCTGGAAAAGCAGATGAAATTAAAAGCAATGAGCTTGTAAGAGAGCACTATTTAGGAGCAGGTTTTTCTTTCTAAATTACTTTTAAATTAGTATACTTCAACCCTGTTTTCACCTTTTTCTTGTGCTCTTTTTAGAGCATTAGTTACTTTGTTTAAAAAACTAAAAATATCGTCATTTTTCTCATAAAAACTTAAACCAAAACTTGCTGTAACTTTAGTATTTAGACCTTCAATACTAAGTTCTTCTATTTCAGCTCTTATTTTTTCAGCAACAACAATAGCACCATTAATATTAGTTTGAGGCAATAAAATTAAAAATTTATTATCATCATAACGCGCTAAAATATCATGTTCACGTAAAGATTTCACTAAAATTCCAGAAAGTGCAAGAAATAATGTGTTGACATATATTCTTTTGGTATTTTCTATAATGTGATTAAAATCATCCAAGGATAACATTAAAAGAGTTAGCTCATTTTTATATCTAATATCTCTTCTTAGCTCTTTAGCAAAAAGTTCTAAAAATCTATTTTTATTGTATAGGTTTGTTAAAGAGTCAAAATTTCTTTGATGTTCTAGTAAATTGGTTTTTTTCTTTTTTGGATTTAATTTTTGAAAACTTATTATAAATTGTGAATTTTTGGAATCATATTCTTCAATAGCTAAAATAAAAATATTTTCATTATTATTATAATCTTTAATTTTTACTAAAACTTCTATTTCTTTTTTTGCTAGAATATAATCAATCCAATTCTCTTCTTTCCTTAAGCTCTCTTGGCAAAAATAATCTTCGTCTTTTCCAAAAATACTAAGTAAATCATTGTATTTATTTTTAAATTCTTTTGTTGTTTTAATATTAAAATAATCAAGAAATTTTTTATTCGAATGCAATATTTCATTTTTATTTACAATTAATACAAGGTTATTTTGAGCATCTAATATTGTGCTAATATTTTTATTGGATTCTATAATTTTTTCTTGTAAATTATCTTGAACAATGCTTAGTTCCTTTTTTAAAAAAACAGGTTCAACTGATTTAACTACAGCATCTAATAATAAATATAAATCAATTGGTTTTAAAGAATATTCACAAACACCAATATCAATTGCTTGTTTTAAAAAATCAGGGTCATTATAGGCACTTGTTACTACAATAGGGATGTCTTTATTAAGCATTTTAATAGCGGTACACATTTCTAAACCATTCATTCGAGGCATATTAATATCTGTAATAATTAAATCAATATCATCATGCTGTTTGTATAAATCTAAACCTTCTTGTCCATCTTTTGCAAGATATACTTTTTTTGTAATGCTACTTAATGTTCTTCCTGTAAATTCTCTTACATCCGTCTCATCTTCCGCATAAAGAATGGTTGTCTTTGATAAAATAGCTTTATTCATAGTATTCCTAATTCTTCCCAAATAATTTTAAAGCATTTTCTAAATCTTCTTGGGTGTCTATTC
>CAJXWI010000638.1 GCA_913062735.1 uncultured Arcobacter sp. | reverse complement strand
GTCAGCTGGTATGTTTTGAGGCCAGCTAAGCTGATTGCAATTTTTTTAAGCCTAGCGATGTCAGCCTGTGCATTACCTTTTAATTTTATTTTAAAGGCACTGACCTTTGTCTGTTCAATAACATCTTCAAGGGATACTGGCAGTCCATCGCTGGGGTTGTTAATGATATCAGCGCGGCTCAGCGGCGCCTCGTAGCCTACTGTGTGACGAATTCTCATGGAATATTTTTCTGTTACTGATTGCAGATGGCCCGATAACACTGGTGGCGTAAGGTCACTAGGACAGAGTTTTGCCAAGCCAAACACATCTTCTTGCACCCCTTGAAAAAAGTTGCAGCCAAGTGCTAGACAAAGCGCATCTATCAAAGCTTTTTCTAACATTATTTCAATAATTTTAGGATAGAGTTTCACTTTTTTTGCGATGTCCAAAAACTTATGTGGTGCAATTGCTTTTCCATCTTTTTCTATATAACGAATTAATGCCTCGTATTTGTAAATCTCTTTTGTTTTCGTATCAATGATTGGCTGATAGTAGGCAGTAAAAAGATTGTTTTGTATTCCATTCTTGACTTTTTTTACCCAACGCATATTTTCTTCAAAGTTTTCTTGAAAGTTATAAGAGTCTTCATAAATTAGAATTTGTTCAAACTTTTTTCTTGCATAATTAATTACTCTTTGGGTATATCTAAAAACATCTTCTGCTTTGGCTTTTGCAATTCCTATTGTAATATGTAAATCAATTGAATGTTCACCAATTAAGATGGCATTTCTTTCTATTTTTTCTGCAAAGGAAGTACAGCGTTCTTTAAATTCTTTTATACTTAAGGTTGTTCCTAAGGTTACAATAGCAAATTTATCCGCTTCAATACGATAAATAGTAAAGGTTTCTTCTTTAAAGTCTTCTTTTATTTTTTTTGCAAATTGACAAAGAATTTGATCTCCATTGGCTTCTCCATAAAGATCATTTATTGTTGAAAATTTATCAATATTAATTAAAGCCATTAAATCAACTTCACTTATATTCAAATCTTTTTTAAGTTTATTTCTGTTGGGTAAGAGTGTTAATTTATCAATATACAAATCTTTTAATTCATGATAAAGTAAGGATTGACTCATTAGTTGTAAAAGTTTTTTCATATCAATGGGTTTTAGAACATATTTATCTACACCAATATCAATTGCATCAAGTAGGTATTCTGTGTTTGAAAATGCTGTTGCTACGATAATAGGTATTTTAGGATTAATTTCTTTGATTTTTTTAATCATGGTTAAACCATTCATTAAAGGCATATTAATATCTGTAATAATTAAATCTATTTGGTCTTCATGCTCTTTAAATAAAGCTAAACCTTCTTTTCCATTCTTTGCTACTAATTGTTTTTTTGTAAAACCTTTTAAAATATTTAATGTGATTTCTCGTAAATTATCTTCATCTTCTGCATATAATATTGTAATATTTTTTAATATAGAAATGTTTTCAATCATAAAACTTCTTCTCCAACTTTATACGATATAATCTGATAATTTTAAAATAATCTTATTATTCTTAGATAAATAATAATATCATAATATCTTTATGATTTAGATTGTAAATGTAAAATGTTACTAAGCTATAAAAATTATTAAATAAAATAAATCCATGAAATTATTAGGAAAAATGTCTTGAGCATAAAATGTAATCACTGTCAAATAGCCTTTGAAAATGAAGTAATGATTAAAGAAAATGACTTATTTTTTTGCTGTAAAGGCTGTCAAAGCGTCTATTATCTTTTACAAGATGAAGATTTAGGATCCTTTTATAATAAGCTTGGAAATAAAACTTTAGCTTCTGTTAAGAAACACGAGCAAAATGATTTAAATAATTTTGATGAAGAGAGCTTTTTTAAAAATTATGTAAAAGAAACACAAGATGGATTCTCTCATATTGATTTAATCATTGAAGGAATTCATTGTTCTGCTTGCGTTTGGTTAAATGAAAAAATTCTCTTTGAATTAGAGGGAATAATTGAAGCAAAAATTAATTTTACAAATAATTTAATTGGTAAAGATGAATATATCTATACTCATAATACACAAAATTTTATTGAAGATATTTGTTACGCTAGAACCTTCTGCCTTTCAAAAGATATTGGAAAACTAAGAGCTAGTGGTTTTGGCTTAGGTGGTAATTTAAATAATGCGATCGTTGTAAAAGATAATCAAATATTAAACGATACTGGACTCAGGTGTAACAAGGAATTTGTAAATTGCAGCCTCAAGAGGCTTATAATCTACACCATCAGTACCCCTTCGGATCTTTATATCCCTGAGGAGCATTGAAAAATCCTTGAAGTAACCAAACCATGGAATCTGCGAAATCAGATTAATAGTAGTTTGTGGGAATGAATGGTACATCCTCAGAAACATAATTCTGAAAAGATCGCGTTCACCCTTTCCGCCCCTAATATCACGAGTTTGGAAAGTT
>CAJXWI010000637.1 GCA_913062735.1 uncultured Arcobacter sp. | reverse complement strand
TTCGTTTGGCTGTTTTTGTGAACCTTTATATAAAGAACCATCATAAGAGAGTGTAGCTTTGATATTCATAATATATTAATAAAAATTTTTGATCTTTTTTGTATACACAAAATAAGTTAATACAAACCAACATACAGGAACAAAATATAAGGAATTTAATTCTACATTCTTAGCCAAATAATTAGATCCAACATAATAAAAGATCACAAAAGAAAGAGCCCACATAACGGCTTTATTTTTTTCATATCTAGGATTAAAATATCCAAAAGAAATCACTAACAACAAAGATAAAAGAGGAAAAGTTGAGGCCAGTATGTAGAAAACAAAATCATCAATATCTATTTTATTTTTAAAATTATACTTCCAGTGATCATATGGATTGATAAAAGGTTTAGATTGACTACTAGCAAGTTCACTATTTATCTTCATATTTTTGAAGTCTATCTGATTTAACTCTTTTTGCGTAATTGCGAAAGATTTCCCGTCATTTAAAATAAAACTTAATTCACCTTCTTTATTATTTAACTCAGCAGTTCGGGAAAGAATAAATTGGTCTGTTTTACCATCAGTTTTAAATAGTTTTACATCTGAGTATTCTTTGCCTTTTTTATCAGTGATATACACCAACCAATCTCCAAACTTTTGACCAAATTCGGATTCTTTGATATTAAAATTGGCTTCCTTTTTTTTCAAATCAAGCATTTTAGTAGTTAAATGTTTTGTTTTTGGAATTAAACCCATAGAAATGATAAGCATGGCCACCGTTAACATCATTGTTACTGGTAATAACATCTTCACAATACGTAAAGGGTTCAATCCGAAACTAGTTATAACGATTAATTCATACTCACTAGATAGTTTAGATAAAGATATTACCAAGGCAATAAAAAATGATATGGGTAAGGTATAAAAAATAATAATAGGAAGAACATAAACATACAATGTTAATAATTCAAATACATTCATAGTTATTACAGAAGTTAAGGCTGCAATTTTAACCAAATATACAATTGATGTAATAAAAAAAAGACCAAAAAAGATGGGAATAAATGACAAAGAGATTTGCGCAAATAAATACTGCTTTAATTTCAACTAAAAACCTTCAGATAATAAAAAAATGAATTCTATAAACAACCCAAAACTAAGAAATGGTATAAAGGGTGTCTCTATTTCTTTTTTAAATAATATATTATAAATTGACGGAATTATAGCAGAAAGTGCCCCTAAAAATATAGCGGTAAAACCAGCTTTTATTCCTAAAATCATTCCAATCACAAAAACAATGGGAATGTCTCCTTCCCCTAAGGCTTTTTGAGTTTTCAAGTCTTCATCTTTTGTGATTTTATATTTAATATTTTGAATATAAAAGGTCAAAATAAAATCAAGCATAATAAATGCACCTGCAAAAATCAAACCATTTTCCAAGGCAGTTAAAAAATCTGTATCAATTGCAAAAAATGAGGCAAAAAATATAAGTACCAGTAAATAATCAGGAACTGCCTTATATTCTAAATCAATAAAAGACAAAACAATTAAAAGATAAAATACCACTGTGATTGAAATAAACGCATCGCTAAAACCAAGTTTGTCAAAAAGAAGTACGGTAATAATAGCTGTTAATAATTCAACAAAAGGATAATAAAGTGATATTTTAGATTCACAGTTTGCACATTTTCCTTTTAAAAAGATATAAGAAAAAAGAGGAATATTGTTATACCACTTAATTTCCATTTTACAATTTGGGCAAAATGAATTTGGTTTTATAATAGATTGATTTAAAGGTAATCTATAGATGAGAACATTAAAAAAAGATCCAAAACACAGCCCAAAAAGTGCAACAAATAAATATGACATATAATCCATTATCATTATGTTAGATACCACCAAATCTTCTTTCTCTGTGTCTGTAATCATGAATAACATCATCTAATAAAAAAGGTGTAAACTCTGGCCAAAAAGTATTGATAAAAAACATCTCAGCATAAGCATTTTGCCACAACAAGTAATTAGACAGTCGAACTTCTCCACTGGTTCGTATTAATAAATCAACATCTGGCATAAAAGCAGTATCAAGGCATTTATTTATATTTTCTTCACTTACTTCTAAGTTTTGCTCATTTAATCTATTAACAGCTCGAACAATTTCATCACGACTTCCATAATTTAGCGCCAAAACTTGAGTTAATCCTGAACAATTTTTTGTTTTTTCTTCAGTGGCTGAAATAACTTTTTGTAAACTCTTAGAAAATTTTGTTAAATTTCCGATGGCTTTGAATTTAACACCATTTTTTAAATAAATAGGCAGTTCTTTTTTTAAATATCGCTCCAGAAGTTTCATTAGAAATTCAACTTCTAATTTGGGTCGATTCCAGTTTTCAGTACTAAAGGCATATAAAGTCAAGTATTTAATACCCAAATTATTACAATGGGTGGTAATATCACGTACTCGAAGAGCACCTTCTTCATGTCCT
>CAJXWI010000636.1 GCA_913062735.1 uncultured Arcobacter sp. | reverse complement strand
AATTGATGCTTCTTCAGATACCTTACTTTTAGACAACGACAAAGATTTATTATTTACCCAAGAAATAAGCAAAAGATACACCAGTCCCAACTTTTTAATTCTTACCTATAGCCCAAAACAAGACTTACTAGGAAAACAAACCCTTTCAAATATTCAAAACTTATCTAATAAACTTAAAGAACTTGAACAAATTACAAGTATTACATCTATATTAAATGTTCCCCTTTTTCAAAGTCCTGTTCTGTCTTTAAAAGAATTAACCAATGGAATACAAACACTTCAATCTCCTAATACCAATAAAGAACTAGCACAGCTAGAGTTTTTAAACAGTCCTTTATACCAAGAAAATTTAGTCAGTAGTGATTTTAAAACCACTGCTATTTTATTAAACCTCAAGAATAATACAAAACTTGAACTATTAAACTCAAAAAAACAAAATTTAATTTTCAAACAAAATAATATAGGTTTAGAGTTTAAAGAAACTCAAGCATTACAAAATACAAAAGATGATATTAAAAAACAAAGAGATATACAAAGAGAAGTTGATCAAAATACAATATCTCAAATTAGAACAATCATTAAAGATGACAGAAGTGGCGCACAAATATTCCTTGGTGGAATAAATATGATTGCCAATGACGTAGTATCTTATGTTAGAGCTGATTTATCTATTTATGGCTCAATATTAATATTCCTGTTTATTTTAATTTTATGGTTCTTCTTTAGACAAATAAGATGGGTTGTTCTTCCTTTGTTTATCTGTTTACTCTCCGCTGTTTCAACCACGGGAATTTTGGGACTTTTTTCATGGGAAGTAACAGTAATATCTTCAAACTTCATATCCTTACAGCTAATAATAACAATATCCATAGTATTACATCTTATTGTAAGATATCGTGAGTTAGACCTAAAATACACTAATGCTTCACAACATAAGCTGGTACTAAATACCATGCTTTCCAAGTTTAATCCATCTTTTTTTGCCATAATCACAACCATTGTTGGTTTTGCATCTTTGATACTGTCTGATATCAAACCTGTTATTAATCTAGGATGGATGATGAGTTTTGGAATAGCCATTTCATTATTTTTGGCATTTTTGGTTTTTCCAGCTCTTTTAATCTTACTCAAAAAGAAAAAGATACCTTTAAAAAATAAAAGTCGTTTTTCTCTGGTTCAATTTTGTGCCAAAATAGTTGAAAAACGTGGAGTTTCAATTATTATTGGAAGTATTGTTTTAGCAATATTCAGCTTTACTGGTGCATCCAAACTCATCGTTGAAAATAGTTTTATCAATTATTTTAAGTCAAATACAGAGATTTATAAGGGTATGAAAATCATTGATGAAAAACTGGGAGGAACAACACCTCTTGATATTATCATTACCTTTAATCAAGAAGAGATTGAGCAAGTAAGTAAAACTTCTAATGATACAGAAGAAGAGGATGACTTTGATTCCTTTGATGATGAGTTTGACGCACCTTCAAATGATGAACAGTACTGGTTCACACCACAAAAAATGAATCTAATTATGAAAATTCATAATTATTTAGAAAACATTAAAGAAATAGGTAATGTATCTTCTTTTGCAACTTTATTAAAAATTGGAAACACCCTTAATAACAACGAAGATTTAGATAGTTTTAAATTGGCACTTTTATATAATGAACTTCCTTTAGAGTATAAGAATTTAATTTTAACGCCATTTATTAACATAGAATCGAATCAAGTTAGACTAAGCGTAAGAATCATTGATTCCAATGAAGATTTACGAAGAAATGAATTGATTAAAAAATTAAATCGTGAATTAAGTGAAATCATTGATCCTAAAATTGCAAGTTTTAGACTCTCAAATTTGATGATTTTATATAACAATATGTTGCAAAGTCTCTTTGACTCTCAAATTCTAACCTTGGGTGTGGTTGCTTTAGTACTGTTCATAATGTTTCTAATACTGTTTAGATCTCTTTCAATTGCATTTATAGCCATAATCTCTAACATCATACCAATTGGTGTTATCTTTGGACTTATGGGCTGGTTTGGTATTCCTCTTGATTTAATGACCATTACAATTGCTGCTATTTCCATAGGTATTGGTGTGGATGATACTATTCATTATATTCACAGATACAAAGAAGAGTTCCATTTTGATAGAGACTATATTTTAACCATGAGAAGAACACACAATAGTATTGGATATGCGATGTTTTATACTTCTTTTGCAGTTGTAGTTGGTTTTTCTATTTTGATCTTTTCAAACTTTATTCCAACCATCTATTTTGGTTTATTAACCATGTTGGTTATGATTGTTGTTTTATTGTCAGCTTTATTACTGTTGCCAAAACTATTAATAGTGTTTAAACCTTTTGACAAAGGACTTGTTAAGTAGGTACTGCTATTGGTAACAAGTATATTAACACTTGTCACCAATAGCTGGTTTATTAGATAAGAGCTATTTTTTATTTAGTATTTTA
>CAJXWI010000635.1 GCA_913062735.1 uncultured Arcobacter sp. | reverse complement strand
ATAATCAGATTAAATATAACAATTGTTTTTTGACCATTATTTAGAATTTCTCGCTCATTTTCAGTGATGATAGAAAAAACATATTCATTATTAAAATCAAAAATTTGTATGTTATTGATTAGTGTTGAACTGTTATACTCAATTGCAACTTTAATATTTTTCATATGTGAGAATTTAGGTTCTAAATATTTTTTACTTACTTGCCTATTTGATATATATACTTTTTTAAAAACTTTTGTGACGGCGAATAGGTTTTTATTAGTGATTAGTTTTCCACTATATATATAACCATTTGTATTACCTGTCTTATCACTTTTCTTAATTTCTGACTTTATTAAATACAAAAACTGAGATTTAAATTTAAATAGGGTATTGAAAGTATTTTTATTGGAGAATCTTAATATTTTTCTTTCAAAATCAACTTTATCTTTTTCAAGTAATTCATTTGTATATTTTGAAAAAACTGTTTGTTGTTTCAAGTTTGAGTATACAAAAAAATCCACACCTAAATCTGATAGCGTCGTTGTTCCATCTCTAAAGTTTTCATAGATATAATCTAAATTTTCATTTTCAATAAAGTTGTATGAATCATCCCAATTACTATAATCATCTGTAGTACTTTTCATACTTGAAATACTTCCATTTATTGAAGAAAGAATTGTGTTTATATTTTTTTGATTCTGTTTGTTTTCGAGATTGATATAATCTTTAATAAAAAAATTGTAACTTACTATTGTGAAGAACAGTATGGTTGACAAGTAAAGTGTCATAAATAAAGTGAAATTTATCTTCATGTATTTAAAATTCATTAATGTTATAGGCCCTCTTATTTATTGGTATATTGATCTTTATATTATTACAAATAATGATAAACTTCAAGAACTTACCTCTAGCATAGTTACTAACTAAAAGTATACTTAGTAATATGTTACCTCTGATTGATATATGACGTTATATGTTTTTAGGAATAATTACTAAAAACTCTACTCCCTTTTCTTTTTTATTAAGACGGATACTACCATCAAGCTCCTCATTTATTATTTGCTTAATAATGTGTAATCCCAAACCTGTACCACCCTCACCTTTTCGTGTGGTAAAATATTGTTCAAATATTTTTTCTTTATTTTCCTCTGTGATACCTTTTCCATTATCACTGTAGACTAATTTGATGTTTTTATTGGCGTTAAAAACGTTAATCTGTATTTCACCTTCTTCATTTTCACCAAAACCATGTAAAACAGAATTGTTAATAAAATTTGTCAAAATCTGAGAAAAGAAACCGGGATAACTTTTGATAAGAACATCGTCGTCACAAGAGAAAAGTATTTGTATTTTTGTATTTTTTGTAATTCCATTTACTGCCAAAAGTATTTCTAGAATATAGTCTTTTACATTAAATACTCTAATATCCTCTATAGCTTGGTCAACTGCAATATTTTTGAAACTACTCACTAGATTTTTTGTATTTGTTAAGTTTAATGTTAAAATCTCTGTTAATTCTTTTACTTTCTTAAGAAAGTTCTCAAACTCATCTTGTGTCATAACTTCTTTTTCATACGAAGCTATTAAGTCACTTACCAAATGATTTAAATGAGAAGATGCCGTGATGCTAACCCCTAAAGGTGAACTGATTTCATGGGTTACAGAACTCACAAGCTCGCCCAAGCTCGCCATTTTTTCAGCTGCCATTAATTCTTTTTTGGTTTCACTAAGATTACCAACAGATGTTTGTAATTTTTTATTTAAATAACTTAATTTTTTGGTTCTTTCCAAAACCTTATTTTCCAAATCATCCTTATAGCTATCTGAGCTATTATTTGCTTCGTTAAATGCTTTATCTTTTTTAAAAAAACCAATTACAATCATATAAAATACTACGAAAACTATAAACAAAAGAAACATGTTCACTAAAAATTCATTTTGATACAACACAAAACCTATCATAATAAATGACAATATGAACATTATTGTTATGTGTTTTTGTGTTCGTTTATACATCGTTGTCCTTACCGAGTTTATGTATTAAAAATTGATTATTAGAGACTATACCATTATAGTCTCTTGTTGTTAAATCAATTTTTAGTTAAAAAAAGTAATTATAGATAACAAGCGAAAGTAAGGAATACAAATAGAGTTTATATTTTTTAAAAGCTCTCCCACTCACCCTCATCAGTTTTTGTTTCAAATACTTTTTTGTTTATAGGTTTTTCATGTGTACGAGAATCTGGCGCTCTTCTTTCAATGTTACTGTGTTTTTGTGTTTGAGAGTCTTTGTTTCTTGTATCAATAATAATAGTATCTTTTCCATCAAATTCTTTTGCATTAGCATTAGAAATTATAACGTCAGATATTTTTTTTGTATTTTGTGCAACAGAATCAGCATTGGACGCATTTTGCGCATTCTTTTGTGTGATATGATCTAAGTTGTTAACTGCATCATTGATTTGCTGCATACCAGAAGATTGCTCCTTGCTGGC
>CAJXWI010000634.1 GCA_913062735.1 uncultured Arcobacter sp. | reverse complement strand
ATAAAATAAAACTCCAGTGCCCGTATGGTGAAATTGGTAAACACGCCGGATTCAAAATCCGGTGACTTCACGGTCTTCCCGGTTCAAGTCCGGGTACGGGTACCATTAAATAATCTAAAACAATCCAAATAAGTCTATTTAACCCCATCACTGACAACTTTAACTAACTTTTATTGTCCAAGACAATTTAACCAAATCTAAGCAAAACTATAAATTATTGGTACGTCAATTGGTACCTCCACCCTATATATTATTTTAATGCTTGTGGTCTTCACCCATTTTTTAATCAAAATTGTACTAAAATTAGAAATATGACGTACCACTAACTCTTTTAAATACCTATGTATCGCTCTTGTAGAGTTTTGGTAAAAATTAATAATTTTAAAACCGACGTACCAATTTCAGTTATAAAGGCTTTATAATGGCTATTTTACAAGACACAAAAATAAAAAATGTTAAACCTCAAGAAAAAAACTTTACTTTATCTGATGGAGAAGGCTTACATCTCTTAGTAAAACCAAATGGTAGTAAGTTGTGGGAGTTTAGATATACATCTCCAAATAATGCTAAGAAAAGAAGAAAACTCGCTTTTGGTGCTTATCCAGTTGTCTCCTTAGCTGAAGCTAGAAGAAAAAGATTTGAAGCTCAAGTATTAATAAGTGATAAGATTGATCCTCTTGATAAAAAAGCAGATGAAGAAAAATTAAAAGAATCAAATGATATTAATCTTAAACAGACTATTGAAAAAATAGTTGATGAATTCTTTGAATTAAAACAACATAACAAAAAACTAAAAGATATTACTGTTGAAAAAGCAAGAGCACGATTAGAAAATCATTTTTATGCCTATCTACCTCAAAAAGAAAAAACTAATATTTTTGATATCACTTTTGATATGACAGTAGAAATATTGAAGAAATTAGAAAGTGCAAGTAAACTCGAGACATTAGATAGGGTTAAAAAGTTAATTATTGAAGTCTTTAAATATACGTATACTGAAAATATCATCAAAGATATTGATCTTTTTGCAAAACTTGAAATCAAAACATTTAAAAAATTAACAAAAGCAGATGTGAAAAATCATCCAACATTAACAGATCCAGATGAAATAGGGCAGTTACTAAAATCAATAAATACTTACTCAGGTGAAGTTACGACAAAATATGCCTTATTAATGAGCATACATACTGCTCAGCGTCAAGGAAGTATAATTACAGCCAAATGGTCAGATATTGATTTTAAGGAGAACCTATGGATTATACCATCTGAAAGAATGAAGATGAAAAGAGAACATATGTTGCCTTTATCGAAGCAAATGATGATAATTCTTGAGCGTTTACATGAAGTGAATGGTGAAGATGAATATTTATTTCCTAATATAAAAGGAAATAGGGGGCATATGAGTAATAATACAGTTAATATGGCATTACGAAAAATGGGGTTTACAAAAGAAAGAATAGTGGCTCATGGTTTCAGATCAATGTTTTCTACAATTTGTAATGACAATATATCTGAACATAATATTAACTATGAGTTTATTGAAAAAGCACTTGCTCATCAAGAAAAAGATCAGATTAGAGAAGTGTATAACCGAGCTAAAAATATAAAAGAGTTGAAAAAGTTAATGCAGTGGTATTCAGATTATCTAACTACGTTAATTATATAAATTTGATGATTTATCTTTATTAATAAGTAAGTACTCTCTGCAGTAATTAATGTTCTTAAAGCGATTCTCACGATATCACTATAAATTTCATATAGTGCATTCTAATTAAATATCGAAGCACACCTTTGTCTGGTACTTTTATTGTCCTGTTATTATTTTATTTTAATTGCAATAAAACTGCTAGAACATTCTTAGAATACCTAATTTATAGGATTTAATGTAAGAAAATCATTTTTTAATAATTTAAATATTTTGATTTTATAGTTTTGAGCTTTATTAAATCTTTTTCATCTCAAGATCTTTCGACTTCGCCACTAACTGGATTAACTTCAAATAGCTAATTTTACGTAAAATATTTCATTCAGATATAAGTATTTATTGTACTTCTCCTCTAACTCTATCTATTTGAATTCCATATTGAAGGCTAAGATTAAATGGGTTTTTAGTGGGATCAGTAGTTATAAAAAAAGAAGCAGAGAAAAGAAAGTTACTTTAATCTGCTTTTGTATATTTTATAAAGATAAGTTAGATGCAATCATGCCCATTAGTTTATCTCTCATAACTGTCGAAGATAATGCAGGTGATTGTAATTCATCCTCAATTTTATTAGCATCAGATACTTTAGTTAATTCATATTTATTCATTAGTGTTTGAATAAAGTATTGAACTTCATAACCTTCATCTTTATCTACTTTTATTCGGTCAAGTTTACCTGCATATTCTCCATCACCATTATCTCTCTTCCAAATATATGAATACTTATCACTCTGTAAATATTTTTTAGCTAACTTGATTGCCATTATTACCCTTTT
>CAJXWI010000633.1 GCA_913062735.1 uncultured Arcobacter sp. | reverse complement strand
AACTCAATAGCAATAAAGAAAATAAAGATTCCCAGCATACTTAATATAGAAAACTTTAATATGTTTCCTAAAACAAAAATGTTTTTTACTTCTATACTTTTCATAAATTTGTCTCCTCAAATATTTTATGCTACAATTATATACACAATTAATCTAATTGTCAATACAATTTAATTATATATATCTAAAAGCGAGTTAATAATGAAAGATTTTGATAAAGTTTGGACCCATGCAAGAATTACAGTTCTTGATGAAAATAACGAAATAGAGGTACTTGAAAACAGTTTTATTGCAGTAAAAAACAAAAAAATTGTAAAAATAGATAAAATGCAAAATTTATCAAAATTTACATCTAAAGAAAGTTTTAATGTTGAAAATAGACTTATTTCTACTTCTTTGATTGATTGTCATACCCATTTAGTTTATGCTAAGTCCAGAGCAAATGAATTTGAAAAAAGACTAAATGGAGAAAGCTATGCGCAAATAGCAGCACAAGGAGGGGGTATTGTTTCTTCTATTAAAGGAATAAGAGAAAGTAGTTTTTCCGAAATATATAAAAGCAGTGAAAAACGCTTACTTTGTTTAATTAAAGAAGGGGTGACGTGTATTGAAATTAAAACAGGGTATGGTCTTGATACAAAAAGTGAAATCAAAATGTTAGAAGTTATGAAAAAACTCGAAGATAATTATCCTATACATATAGAAAAAACATTTTTAGGTGCTCATGCGGTTCCTACTGAATATAAAAACAACGCCGATGCGTATATAGATTATATTTGCGAAACAATGTTGCCAGAGGTTCACAATACTGGACTAATTGATGCAGTTGATGCCTATTGTGAACATTTAGCTTTTAGAGTTGATCAAATAAAAAGAGTTTTTGAAAAAGCTTCAAGTTTAGGGTTAAGAGTGAAACTTCATGCAGAACAATTTTCATCAATGGGGGCAAGTACACTTGCCTGTGAATATGAGGCTTTAAGTGTAGATCATTTAGAATTTACGCAAGAAGAGGATATTAAAAGAATGAAAGAAAGTAATACGGTTGCTGTTTTATTACCAGGTGCATATTATTTTTTAAGAGAAACAAAAATGCCTGAAATTAACCTTTTTAGAAAACATAAAGTACCAATAGCAATTGCCAGTGATTTAAATCCAGGAACGTCCGCTTTATGTTCAATGCAATTAATGATGAATATGTCTGCTGTTATTTTTTCTTTAAGTGTAAACGAAACCTTTTTAGCAGTTACAAAACACGCTTCACAAGCTCTTGGACTTCAAGAATCAAAAGGGCTCTTAGCCCTAGGTTATGATGCTGATTTTTGTATTTGGGATATTGATCATATTAGAGATTTAGTTTGTTCTTTTAGACCAACAGCGTTATATTCTAGTGTTTATCAAGGAGAAGTAGTAAATGTATAAAGAAGCAAATGAAGATTTATGGAGCGGAAGAGTTGATAAAGAAGATAAAGAATTAGGCAAACGATGGCATGAAAAAATACAATTTATTAAAGAGCCTTTTGAAAAGAAAAAAGGCATTTGTCTTTTTTCTTTTGATTGTGATGTAGGTGTTAAAAGAAATAAAGGAAGAGTTGGCGCATCAAAAGCAGGAGATGCTTTAAAAAAAGCCATGGGAAACTTTGCTTATCATTTAGAAAATAAAATTCTTTACGATGCAGGAAAAGTTATAGCAAATGAAGACTTAGAAAAATCTCAAAAAAATTATGCCAAAACTTTAAAAAAAATATTAAAAAACAAACATTTTCCACTTGTTTTAGGAGGAGGGCATGAAACAGCTTATGGAAGTTTTTTGGCTTTACATAAACATCTAAAAGATGACATCGCCATTATTAATTTTGATGCGCACTTTGATTTACGAGTTAATGTTGAAGCTACTTCAGGAACACCTTTTGCACAAATAGCAGCCTTGTGTAAAAAAGAGAAAAGAAAATTTTCTTATATGTGTTTAGGAGTATCAAAAGCTTCTAATACAAAAGCTTTGTATAAAAAAGCAAATGATTTGAATGTTGTTTATATAGAAGATACACAAATGAATCTTTTATACTTAGATCAAATTAAAAAAGATCCAAAATCAATAACAGTTGCTGGTGGTTCAGCAGTTGGTGGATGGGATCATCTTAAAGTTTTAATCGCTGCTAAGAAATATGGAATTAATGATGTGAGAAGCATCAAATATGTTTCATTTGATGGTGGTGGAGATGCCGTTACTCAATTGCTAGCTGGAACTGTTCAAGCTTTTACAGGTGACGTTTCTGAAGCTAAGGGTTTTGTAGACTCTGGTGATATCAAAGTTTTAGCAGTTTTATCTGCTGAGAGGTTGCCAGGAGAGTTCTCATCATTCCCTACAGCTAAAGAACAAGGTGTTGATGCAATTGGTGCAAACTGGAGAGGTTTTTATGTTCCAGGCAATATGTCTAATGATGCTTATAATTATTGGGCTAATGCAATTTCAACTATGTAT
>CAJXWI010000632.1 GCA_913062735.1 uncultured Arcobacter sp. | reverse complement strand
GAACAAGATCTACATCATTACCAGCTTTTATACTTGCGATTGACGCTAGTTTATTTTCGCTTATTGCTTCTGAAGACATGAAAGTTGAATGATGTTTTGTAAACAATACCATTAAGAAATGTAAAGTTAAACAAAAAAATCCACATTTTTACAAAAATGAGAATAAATACCTACTGAATTCATCCAAATGAAGCGCTTAATAGCCATTTTGCTGTACTGAGATAAATAAATACACCAGCAATATCAGTGACGGTTGTAATGAAAGGGGAGGACATTAAGGCTGGATCCAATTTCATTCTGTCAAACAACAAAGGGAGGATCGCACCTGTTGTAGCAGCTAAAGTTGTTATAGATATTAAACTTATTCCCACCGCTGAAGCAATTAAAGGCCCTTCTCCTTGCCACCAAGCGAAGGGAAATACTACAAGCATCATGAAAACACCTAAAAGAGCGCCTGTTATTGCCTCCTTAACTACTGCCTTAATAGCACCCAGAGACTTCAATTTTTGAGTACTTAAACCTCTAATGACAACCGTTGAACTTTGAGCACCAACATTTCCCCCAGTACCAATAAGTAGTGGAATAAATGCAGCTAATAAGACTATTTCTTTTAATATTTGATCATTCATAGCTATAACCTTCGTCGTTAAACCATTTGCCAAAACTAAAATTAATAACCATAAAATTCTTCTTCGAGCAATCGTAAACAAACTACTTTGGAAATAGTCATCTTCATCTCCAGGTTGTACTGCTCCCGCTGCGTAAATATCTCTTGTTGCTTCTTGTTCTATAACATCTATTAAATCATCAACAGTTACTATCCCAACCAGTCTTTTTTCTTTATCAACGACTGGTAGAGCTAAAAAATCATATCTTTGTATTGCTCTAGCAACCTCTTCTTGATTCGTATTAGTAGAGATATTAACTACATCTCTTGTCATAACGTCTCCAATTGGCTTTGAAGGATCAGCAGTTACAAGATCTCTTAAAGAGAGAATACCAGTTAAATGTCTTTCTTTATCCGTAACATATAAGCTATAAATAGTTTCAGTAAATGGGGCTCTTTTTCTAACTAAAGAAAGAGCATCAGCTGCTGTTTGCATCTCTTTAAGGTCTATAAATTCAGTTGTCATTAATCTTCCAGCAGTTTCAGGCTCATATCCAAGTAATTCAGCTGTTACTTTCCTTTCACCAGGACTAAGAGCAGACAAAAATTTTCGTACAACTTTTGCAGGTAATTCATCAAAGAGTTGAACCCTATCATCAGGAGACATTTTTTCAACAATTTCTAAAACCTCTCCTGAACGAAGTCTTTCTAATAAAGTTTGCTGAACTACTGGATCTAAATATTCATAAACCTCAATTGCTTCATTTTTCTTTAATAATCGAAATGCTAATGCCTGCAATATTAGTGGAAGGCTTCCAATAGCATCTGCAATATCAACAGGTTGGGAAGGCTCTAAAAGTAACTTTGCCTCATCATAATTTCCCGCGATGAGCAATTCCTCAAGTTGAATAGTAATATTTTCTCTTGTACTTAAATCTGAAGATAACGATGTAACTGTTTCAAGATTATTTTCATTCATAAATATAATCCCTTATCAAAGTAACAACACCATTATATGGAATCTAAGTAATTTTTCTACTTATCCAAAATCCGAAAACCATAGTGAACAAATTTACGATAATGATTAAATTAAAAAAAAATATAAATTTAATCCAATCACCTTGATTTAAGATTGTATACAAAAAATTTATAAATCCGCTAAAGGATGTAAAGCAAGAAAAAAAACCACTCAATAAAATTTTTTCAGTTGAATCACTCAATCTTCTACTGATAAAAAAACCCACTAAAAATGATCCAATTATTGAAATAAAAAAATTATTATTTATAGTTAATCTTAAAAAAGTAGCTAGGTAAGCAGCTAAAAGAATATAAATAAAATTATTTATTTTCACTTTAAAAAAATTGAATAAGAAAATAACCTAAATAAAAGAAAAGAAATGAAAAAATTATCACCTCAACATAGTGTAAAAATAAACATATGAATTTTCTCTTTTTAAAAAGGATAAATAGTTGATATATAAAATACTTTCATGCTGATGAAATTCGCACATAAAATATTAACTTAAAATATCGAAAAAAAACTGACAATTTTTTCTAGTTAATATATTATATTATTTGTAGTCAAAGAGTATCTTAATACATTGTTTCTAGTAATACAGACTATGCAAATGTCAATTTTGAAAATTAATTTTGAATTTAAGTTTTTTTATTATTATGAAAATCATAAATAAAAATGGAATTAAAATTGAAAATATTCTTAAGTTTACAGAAAATGCTGTAAACAAAGAAAATAAGAGAAGATTTTTAAGATTATTTTTTTTTATATACTTTAAAAGAAAGTAAATCGTAAAGGTTAAAAAAGATAGAAATAGAACATCTTTGTAAAAAAAACTATCTCCGAATATTCTTGGAGTTGTTATA
>CAJXWI010000631.1 GCA_913062735.1 uncultured Arcobacter sp. | reverse complement strand
GTTTGGCTTTAGAATTACACTCAGTACTCAAAGTACCAAACTTTAAACCCTATACGTTACCTAGTTATGAATTACTTCAAGCCAATATCAGGCTTAGTTTTAAGTAAGAGGGCAGATAATACTGCAATTATTATTTCTAAAGCCAAACCTATCAAAGTTGATGATATTTTTATTTACTTTTAAAGTCTCGACAGGCAACCATTTGCCAGAAAAATCTTGTTTCATAGACATCTGTTGTGTTTCAAAACCATATTCTTTAAATATCTCTGTTGAGTTCTCACCACCATCTGTAACTGGAAAGAATGATGATTTAATATTGTTATATTTAAATATCTTTTTTATCTCACCAATAACTTCATCGGATGTAAGTGTTCCAGAAAATTTATCAGCAAATACAGCAATTCTCATCTTTTAAGTTTATTTATATATAACTCTTAATAGGAATAAAATAAAATAATGAATATTGGGTTTTTAACAGATGTTAATGGATATAGGGCTCCAATACACCCTGAATCTTTTGAGAAATATTCTATGGACCTGCATTTAGAAAAAAATATATTTGATTACCTTAATTATCCAGATTCTAAACAAGAAAATGTAAAGACTATTTCTAAATTAAGTGATTTAGATGTTATCGCCTGTGTAGAAAATATTGAAAATAAAACGATTAAGGATTTAAAAGAAGGAGCAGTCCTTATTGGCATATTTGATTTCGAAAAGATCGAAGAAATTAAAAAATTAAGACCTGATATCAAGATATTGAGTTTCTTCAAACTACCTAGAATTTCAAGAGCTCAAAATTTAGATGCTCTTTCTTCTCAAGCTAACTTGCTTGGATACGCATCAGTTTTAAGAGCTGCAAAAGAGACATCTGATGTAGTACCAATGATGACAACTGCTGCAGGAAATATTCAACCTTCCAAGGTCCTGATTTTAGGAGTTGGGGTTGCAGGCCTTCAAGCAATTGCAACTGCAAAAAGACTTGGTGCTAGAGTTTGGGCTTTCGATATTAGAAAAGAAGCCAAGGATCAAGTGGAATCTCTGGGTGCTAAATTTGTAGAAGCCAACACTGAAGCACAAGACAGTGTTTATGCGCAAGAGGTCTCTGAAGAAGAAAATCAGAAAATTCAAGAAGCATTAAAGAAACAAGTAATTGATAGTGATATTGTTTTAACATTTGCTCAAATACCAGGAAAAAAAGCACCTGTCTTAATCGAAAAGTCAACCATTGAAAAGATGAAAAAGAATTCTGTGATTATCGATTTAGCAGCCGGTACAGGTGGAAACTGTGAAGGTACTGTGGTGAATAAAGTTGTTGAATTAAATGGTGTAAAAATAGTTGGTGAAACAGACATTCTAAATTCCGTAAAACATGCAGCAACAAAGCTTTATTCGGAGAATGTTAGAAATTTAATCGAACTATACATAGAGAACAGTGATGATGAGATTTTTACAGAGATGAGTTCATAATGGAAGCAACTTTCTTACTTACATTGTTGATAACATTTTTAGCAAGCTTTATTGGATATGAACTTATATCTAAAATTCCACAGACATTACACACTCCGTTGATGTCTGGTTCCAATGCTATTTCTGGAATTACATTGATTGCAGCAATTCTTATCTACCCAGAAGTAGGCGAGTCTCAATTACTTAAAATTATTGTTTTAATTGCAATAGCCTTTGCCACCCTCAATATTGTTGGAGGGTTTTCAGTAACTGGTCGAATACTAGAAATGTTTAAGAAAAATGATTGAAATAATATTACTTGTCTCATCTGTACTCTTTATCTTTTCTTTGAAACTCTTTGGAAGACCTTCAACAGCACATAGAGCAAATACATTTGCAATGTTGGCCATGGCATTAGCTGTTTTTAGCGCATTTAATTTTGATTTTTCAAAATATGATTCTGCTTTTTATATCACAATTGTTATTTCAGGACTTCTTGGAGTTTTAATATCAAAACGTGTTCAGATGACACAAATGCCAGAACTAGTTGGTTTGTTTAATGGCTTTGGTGGAGGAGCCTCCGGTGCAATTGCATATGTTGAGCTCTCCGGTAATTCTTTACCACTTTCTGATGTTTTCGTAGCAATCTTTTCAATGGTTATTGGAGTATTTACATTCTCGGGAAGCCTTGTTGCAGTAATGAAACTACGTGGCAAATTAAATAACTTCAACAAAAAGTTAGCAGATATATTTTCAGTATTTTTACCTACGATCATAGTAATTCCTGCAGTTTTAGAAATGGATGACCTAATAATTGAATTTATTATATTAGTTGCATTAATTGCTGGAGTTATAAGAGTTGCCGTAATTGGTGGAGCAGATATGCCAGTAGTCATAGCATTCTTAAATTCACTATCTGGAATTGCTGCAATGTCAGCTGGGTTTATTGTAAATAGTATTATTTTGATCGTAGCTGGCGCCTTAGTGGGCGCATCAGGAATAATTCTTACACTACTCATGTGTGCTGCAATGAATCGTACGCTT
>CAJXWI010000630.1 GCA_913062735.1 uncultured Arcobacter sp. | reverse complement strand
TGATACAAATTTCTTATTAAAGGCTTAGCTTTTACCCTTTTATCCCAATATAATGAAAGATAACTTACCTGACTCCTTTAATTAAAAAAGTGGATTTCTTAGCCCTAGGGTGTAATTTTCTAAAAGGTGCCTGACACCCTTTCTAAGACCCTTTTCCAAGCACCTTTACAGTTCTTCTAACTTTTTATCTAAGTTTTCTAAAAACTCTTTTATATTGTACAAAAAGCCTTTATCATTGAATACTTCATCTTCTGCTTTCTTGCTTTTTGGTGCGGTAAATCCTGGTGTTCTACTGTTCTTTAAAATTAAGTCAGTAATATTTAATGCTTGTGACAAAACTTCAGGGTGTTCCATAAGCCTATTTCTAACATCCCTCACGCCATCAGCTTTAAACTTAGCCTTTGGTTGTATAAAGTCTCTAAAAATAACAAAAATTCTATTTGCCGTGTAATAAAATGAATCCATTTGTACGTGTAATATCATAATATGTTTTTCCATTTCGTTATCAATATATTTTGTATCACCACCAGGCATTGGTGTAAATGTAGCTGGTATTAATATAAGTAATTCTTTATGGGCAAGTAAAATTTCTTTTGTTATATATTTTAAACGCTTTAATTTATCTATTACTTCGTTAATTAACTGGGAATTTGTAAAACCTTCCTCTTCTTGTAAATTCAATGTATCTCTATACTTTTCACATAATACAATTATTTTATCTATGTAAGCTTCATATACTGGTATCTGTTGTAATACAGATATTATACGTAAGTAATCCAAATTAAGTACCTTTGCTATTTTTTAATATATATTATCTATATTTTTTTTATTAATAAAAGGTGCCTGACACCTTTTCTTATTTTCATTACTAAATGGGGTCAGACCCCTTTTTTATAGCCGTTCAATTAACTCTAACTCTTTATTAAATATTTCTTTATAAATATTTTTAAAATCTTCTTTTTCTCTATACTTTTCAAAAAGAGGCCACTCTCCATAAACATACGAAGGAAAATCTTGACTATCTTTTCCAATATTTTTCATTAATTGATAAACTTCTTTATCTTTATCTTGTAGTATAGCAATAGCTAATTGAAAGTTTAATCCTGTAGCACTCCAATCCTCTTTATTTAAAATAGAGATACATTTTTCATTATTACCTGCAAGTTTATAGGATAATGCTCTATTAACTAGCATAATTCTTCTATTAACATCTGAATTATGATTTTTTAATGTATCACATGCAAAATCAAGTAGAGTGATGGATAATGTATATTTTTTATGTATTAAAAGTTCATACGCAATATTTATTAAACTTGTATCTGCTGACTCTAAATCAGCTGGTAATAATTTTCGCCATAGTACTTGAACTAATTTAAATCCAATCTCATAAAACACCGCATATGCATTTTTTAAATATACTGAACTTACAGTTAATATATCACCTACTTTTATATTTGAAATATCTACTTTATGCTCATTACAAACTTTTATATATTGATTTGATACTGTTCCATTATTATGAACAAATAAATTTCTTCGTTCTGTTATTTCAATAAAATCTTTCCAAATTAATAAATTTTTTCTTAATGGTAAATTAAACTTATTTATCATCCAATCAAATTGTTCAGTATGACTTTTTCTTAGTAATGTTTCAATTTCCTTTTCAAGAAGAAACTCTCGTGCGTCATCAATAGTATTAAATTCAATTAAATCTTTAAATTTTAATTCTCTATCACTATTATTAAATAATTCTGGCTTAGAAACTAATAGTTCTTTATTTAAATCCCCTAAAAAAGAATCATATTGAGATACAAAAGATACTAAAAAGTTTTTTGGCAATAAATCAAATGCTGTAGACATATGTTCCAACTTTTGCTTTTGTCTTTCAAATTCTTTTGAATATGCAATTGGAATCGCGTATGTTTGATTATCCTCATCATTCTTTTTTTCAAGTTTTTCTACTTTATCTTCAATAAATTTATCAAATTTAAGCTTTCCTTTTACTATATCCTCGTTCATACTTTCCATAACTACTGGGAGTGAGTATATTAAAGAATCTAACTTATTAATATACGAAGTTAGTATGTTATGTATCTTATTATCCATTTATGCTCCATGTATAATTTTTAATTAGCGGCACATATTATATTAATATAACTTAAAAAGAACAATTATCATGAAGCTTTTATACTACATTAATTTTTCTAACCTCAGTTAAATAATGAATTAATTTTGAAATGGATAAAGTATTGCAAATTGGTGCCTGACACCTTTTCTAATAAAAATAAAGGTGACTATCAGGTTTTCTCTAGATTATATAACACTTTTAGTAATATTTATATACAATAATCATAAAATTATTTGTTACATAGGAATTAAATGAGAGAATTGAACTTGCAAGAATTTGTTGATGAAATATATGCTGATTATAAACAAAATGATGATAGTAAATATGTTTTCTTTTTAGGTGCAGGTTGTTCTAGAAGTTCAGAAAT
>CAJXWI010000629.1 GCA_913062735.1 uncultured Arcobacter sp. | reverse complement strand
CATATTATATTTTGATATATAATATGTAGGAGGATGGATACATTCATTTTTAAGAACATTTTTCAAGGGTTCAATAAAATATAATCTAATAATACCATCAATTACTTTTAAATCAAGATATTCTATAGTTGATTTTACTACTCTACCATATTCAAAATATTGATATTTCTTTATTTTATTTTTTAATATAGCAGCTTCTTTAATCAAATATATTTGATCTTCTATTATAATATTAGCACACGAGTAGGGTGGAGCAACGGAATTAATATGATTTATTATTGATCTTGAAGACATTCTTGGGTCAATTATACCGTCATGAATATTACGTTTTCTCAAATAGGTTGCATTTTTTTGTTTTTGTTTTTTTAACTTTATTGAATTATTGTTTATTTGTTTACAAATTTTTTTTGTCCCAATAAAAATAGCATTGTAAAATTTTTGATTCAATGTATTTATTGTTTCATTTTTACTTATTTTAATAGGTATTTTTAAAATAATATCTCCATTATCGACTTCTTTATTGATAATAAAAAAAGACAACTTAGTTTCTTTCTTATCCATACATATTAGCCAATGCAAAGGATGTCTTCCTCTGCAATAAGGTAAGTCAGTTGGGTGTAGACCAATCACAAATTTATTTGGAATATTCAATATACTATTCTCTATAATTCTGGGCCATTCTACAAATATAAGATCAGCATTTAATTTAGTGAGTTGGGCTGCAACATTTACATGATTAATATCTTCAATTTTAAAACACTTGATATTATTTTGTTTAGTAAATTTTGTGATATTTGCAGGATTAAGTGGTAATAATTTCTTTTTAAATGTAAATATTGCTAATAAATTAAAGTTTTTTGACTCTAATATTGCTTTTGCATATTCAATGGTGAATTGAGAGGTTCCAAAGATTACTACATTCATTTTAATGCTTTTCATAACTATTTAGAGCAGTTATTGTTTTTTTTATATTTTTTATAGATTGATTAGGTCCACAAGGTAAGATAAATGATTCTTGATTAAATCTAAGTGAGTTTTTGAATTCTTTTAGAGGTCGAGTATTTTTTAAGTGAGAAGATAAATGTAAACTTGGTGGCAATAGTTGGGTTTCAATATTTAAACTAGATAAGTAATTAATTATTTTTTTTCTTTCTTTACTTCTTACTTCTACATATAGTGGCAGTTCACCTTTCTTGGTATTAACTTTGATAAGCTTAATAAAGTCAAGGTTTTTCAACCCTTTTTTATATAAATTATATATCTTAAGTATATGTTCAATTTTCTCATTTGATTTTGACAGTTGAACTTTTGCCATGGCGGACATCAAGTCTGATATTTTAAAATTAAAACCTAGTTCATTGAAATCTGAGTGACTATTGTGGCTTCGTCCATGATTTCTAAAGTTAATAATCTTTTTGTATAAAGATTCTTCTTTACAAACTGCAAATCCTCCAAATCCCATTGTAACCAATTTTGCTAAGCCTAGGGAATAGCAACCTATGTTGGAGAGCGTTCCTAAGTACTCATCGTTTTTATTTTTTGAGAATAATGACTGGCAAGCATCTTCTATTACATGTAAATCATATTTTTTTGCAAGTTTATTTATTTTGACAAGACTTACAGCTCTTCCATTTAAATGTACAGGGATTATTGCTTTTGTATTCTTGGTAATTGCTTTTTCTATTTGATTTATATTTATATTGGTATTTTTTTTATTACTATCCACTAGAACTACTTTTGCTCCTGTAAGTTTAACTGCATGTGCTGCTGCAATAAAAGTTCTGTCTGGTAGAATTACTTCATCTCCCTCTTTAATCCCCAATACTTTTAGAGACATAAATAAAGCACTGCTTCCATTTGAACACAAAATAACATACGGGATATTCAATTTCTTACTTATTACTTTTTCTACTTTTTTTGTAATCTCTCCCATACCAATTTGTCTAGTATTAAATGCATCAGATATAGATTTTAGTTCTTTCGAATCAAGATTAGTATTCCACCAATTTATTTTTTCCATTAACTGTTGTCCTTGGTTATAACACTTATTGAAGGTAAAGGAATGATGAATTTTCCTCCTGCTTCTAAAAATTTCTTATGTTTATTGATTATTGTATCTGCAAACCTCCATGCAAAAATAACAATTACATCAGGCACTTTTCGATAAATAACATCAGATGAAACGATTGGAATATGAAATCCTGGGCTGTATCTATTAATTTTAATATTATTATCATCAATAATTGTATTAAAATAAGGATTTAATTCATAGTGATATAAAAGAGTTGTTGTTGTATTTGAGGCTCCGTAACCGTAAACAATTTTGTTGTCTTTTTGAAAGCCAGATAATATTTTGATTAGATTTGATTTTTCTAAGTCAATTTTTTTATAAAAAATATCAAAAGTATTTTGTGAATATAAGTCAAATTCTTCTTCGGAATTTCTAATCTCATGTATATTATCAGATACTTGTTGTTGATTATCATGTTCTACAAAACATTTTAAAG